>NZ_JBEOOG010000080.1:0-17245 GCF_040308965.1 Pseudoalteromonas sp. MER144-MNA-CIBAN-0113 | reverse complement strand
TTTACTGAGGTCTACTGACAGACAAAAAAGTGATCGGCTTGAATGGTATTGAGCGATCGGCATCATGGTATTACGCACCGCCATAGGTACCAATCCAAAGTCGCTGTTGGTTATCTTCATGCAGGCTAAATACATTATTATTAGTAAGGCCGCTTTGCAATTTTGAGTTAACTTTATAGCGCTTAAAGCCAGTGTCGGTTTGTTTGTTTAAGCCATCACGCGTACCAACCCATAACCGACCTTGTGAATCTTTAAGTAGAGCGCGAACAAAATTATGGCTAATAGTAGTCTCGTCATCGCTCAAGTGCTGTTGATGCGAAAGTTGATTTTGCTTTTTATCATAACGTTGCAAGCCATAGCCATCAGTACCAATCCAAATGATACCGAACTGGTCTTGATAGACTGACAAAAGGTAATCATTAGCAAGCCCATTTAGTTGCTGTTTATTGTGCGGTATGTGCTGAAAATTCTTTTTAGATGTACTTTGCTCTGTTTTGTAAAATAAACCTTTTCCATAACTTGTAAGCCACAAGGTATCGGTGTCGTCAATTAATATATCGGTGATCCATACATCTGCAAATTGAGCAAACTCCGCAAAAGCCTCTGTTGTTGGAATAAATAAGCTAAGGCCTTGTTTGCTTGCTAGTAATAGCTGCCCTTGTGTATCTAAGTGTAACCGCCATAAATTTTTATGGCTCTTTGCTATGTGTTTAAACGTTTTTAGCTCGGGGTTAAATTTAATTAATCCCTCGTTGGTCGCTAACCAGATATTCTGTTGAGCATCTATGACAATATCTTGTATGACTGTATTAGCTTGCTCGGGGCTAGTATAGCTAAATGACTCTACTTCATTCTTGACTATATTTAATCGTGTTAACTTTCCATGTTCATGGCCTAACCAAATATTATTTAGACTATCTGAAGCCAATGACCAAATGCGATTATCAGTAATAGCCAACTCAGTTTGCGTATTAAAAACCTTAAATTGACCGGTTTGAGTGTCAAGTAAGTTTAAACCATTACTGGCTGTAGAAAACCAGATAGCATGGGGGTCGCCAGCAAGACAATCGGTGACCCAATTTCCTGAAATACTAGCCTCAGTAGGGTGAGACTTGAAGCGTTTAAACTCATAACCATCAAAGCGATTAAGACCGCCTTGTGTCGAAAACCAGTGAAACCCTTGCTTGTCAGTGATACTGCAAGTAATCGAATTTTGCGATAACCCCTGTTCACTAGAGTATGTATCTAAGTGAATAGCGCGCGCGATGAGTGCACTGTGAAATAAGCATAAAACGCTTAGAATCACGATTTTGTAAAGTGTATGAAGTAAATGCACCCGCTTCCTTGTGCTATTAATATTCCTAAAAGTGAAACAATCATAAACTGCTTTTTTATTAATGTTAAGTTTGATTTTGAGTGTGGCCAATGAGATTTTAAGTTATGGGTATCTTTTTACTCTTGTGTTAATGAATTGCGTAAGTATAATAGGCATCCACTTTGCAGGGGCGTAGTTCCAATTGGTAGAACAGCGGTCTCCAAAACCGACGGTTGGGAGTTCGAATCTCTCCGCCCCTGCCAATTTTTACAAAGTGAATAAAGTCTAGAACTAAAAATCGGTTTGAGTAAGCTTGTTTTTAAGTTTAGATTTTAATGGATTAACCCTGTCGACGTGCAGGGTTGTTGTGTCTGTAGTTAAGGTAATAATATTATGAGCACGAATATAGAAACACCATCAAGTGGGATGGAGTCAGTAAAGTGGTTAGTAGCAATTGCGCTACTTGCAGGCGCAGTCGTTGGTAATCATATGTTTGCAGATCAGTCTGTATTACTACGTGCTATTGGCGTTGTGGTTGCAATAGCGGCGGGTTTAGCTATTGCTTCGCAAACTTTTAAGGGACGTACTTTCCTTGCTTTTGCTAAAGAAGCGCGTATTGAAGTACGCAAAGTAATTTGGCCAACGCGTCAAGAAACAACGCACACGACATTAATCGTAATGGTTGCAACAGTGATTATGGCACTTATCCTTTGGGGATTAGATGGCATTTTATTCCGCGCTGTAGGCTTTTTAACTGGATTGGAGATCTGATCCCATGTCGGATGAGAATAACGAAAAGAAACTACGTTGGTACGTAGTACAAGCTTTCTCAGGTTATGAGAAGCGTGTTGCTCAAACATTATTAGAGCACATTAAAATCAAAGGCCTAGAAGATAGCTTTGGTGAAGTATTAGTTCCTACTGAAGAAGTAGTTGAGATGCGTGCTGGTCAAAAGCGTAAGTCTGAGCGTAAATTCTTCCCAGGTTACGTACTAGTACAAATGGATATGAACGATGCAAGCTGGCACTTAGTAAATAGCACTGAACGTGTTATGGGCTTTATTGGTGGCACATCAGACCGTCCTGCACCAATTAGTTCTAAAGAAGCTGATCGCATTCTTAATCGCCTACAAGAAAACGCTGAAGCGCCTAAACCAGCAACATTATTTGAACCAGGTGAAGTGGTTCGTGTTACTGATGGTCCATTTGCTGACTTTAGTGGTGTGGTTGAAGAAGTTGACTACGAAAAGAGCCGTGTAAAAGTATCGGTACTTATTTTTGGTCGTTCTACGCCAGTTGAACTTGAGTTTGGTCAAGTTGAACAAGATAAGTAATTGATTTAAAGCGTTGTGTTAAAAGTTTCTTAATTTTTGGCACGAAGCTTGAAAAAGGCCGCTGATTAACTTATAATCAGCGGCCTTTTTGTATTCAGGGAAAACGTTTGTTTAACTGTTTACTAAAAAGTGAGAAACCAATTTTTAAACTGGGAAGCCGCTAGAGTACGCGTCCTCGCGCGCACAAGGCTAAGACCCACCTAATGAGGTATTTATAATGGCTAAGAAAGTTGAAGCTCTAATCAAGCTACAAGTTGCTGCTGGTATGGCTAACCCTAGTCCTCCAGTAGGTCCAGCACTAGGTCAACACGGTGTAAACATCATGGAATTCTGTAAAGCGTTCAACGCACGTACAGAATCTATCGAAAAAGGCGCTCCAGTTCCTGTAGTGATCTCTGTTTACGGCGACCGTTCATTTACGTTCGACATGAAAACGCCACCGGCTGCTTACTTACTTAAGAAAGCTGCAGGTATCAAATCTGGTTCAGGCCGTCCTAACACTGAAAAAGTAGGCACAGTAACTCGTGCTCAACTTGAAGAAATCGTTGAGACAAAGAAACCAGACCTTACAGCTTCTGATTTAGAAGCTGCGGTTCGCACTATCGCAGGTTCTGCGCGTGCGATGGGCTTGAACGTAGAGGACTAAGATAATGGCTAAATTAACTAAACGTATGCGTACTATCCGCGAAAAAGTGGAAGTAACTAAAGATTACGAAATTAACGAAGCAGTTGCTCTTTTAAAAGAATTAGCGACAGCTAAATTCGTAGAAAGTGTTGACGTTGCTGTTAACCTTGGTATCGATGCTCGTAAATCTGATCAAAACGTTCGTGGTGCGACTGTACTACCTAACGGTACTGGCCGTGATGTTCGTGTTGCTGTATTCACTCAAGGCGCTAATGCAGAAGCTGCAAAAGAAGCCGGTGCTGAATTAGTAGGCATGGAAGATCTTGCTGAACTAGTTAAGAAAGGCGAGATGAATTTTGACGTTGTTGTTGCATCACCAGACGCTATGCGTGTTGTTGGTCAACTAGGTCAAATCTTAGGCCCACGTGGTCTAATGCCAAACCCTAAAACTGGTACTGTAACACCTAACGTTGCAGAAGCAGTTAAAAATGCGAAAGCAGGTCAAGTGCGTTACCGCAATGACAAAAATGGTATCATCCATACTACGATTGGTAAGGTTGATTTCACTGCTGAGCAGTTACAACAAAACCTTGAAGCTCTAATTGTTGCGCTTAAGAAGGCTAAACCTTCTCAAGCTAAAGGTGTTTACTTGAAGAAAGTAACTATCTCTACAACAATGGGCGCAGGTGTTTCTGTTGACCAAAGCACTTTAAGCACAGTTGTTGCTTAATTGAGTGTTTACATGGCGTGAAATTTGTACTATAATTTTGCGCCATTTTGTTGATTAATTTAGTTAATCGCAAAGTAAAGAATTCGGGTTGAAGTCCATAATTTCGAAGCGCCTTTGGGCAACGCGATAAATTGGGCTTCCGTCCAAGACCGTAGGCGGCTTCGGCCTTAATGTTACCTACGTAGACGGTGTGAATCCCCAGATAGATTTTTCCTAATCTTCTGGCTCTCGCCGTAAAAAGCATCTCCATCTTTATTGATGGGGAAGAGTAAAACAGGGAAGCCGATAAACGGTAACCCATTAAACCAGGAGTAACACCCATGGCTTTAAATCTTCAAGGCAAAAAAGCAATTGTTGCTGAAGTCAACGAAGCAGCCAATGGTGCTCTTTCTGCAGTTGTTGCAGATTCTCGTGGTGTAACAGTTGGTGCAATCACTGCCCTTCGTAAAGAAGCTCGTGCAAATGGTGTTTGGATGAAAGTTGTCCGTAACACTTTAGCAAAACGTGCTTTTGAAGGTACAGAGTTTGAGTGCCTTTCTGACTCATTAGTTGGTCCAAGCTTAATCGCTTTCTCATCAGAGCACCCAGGTGCTGCTGCGCGTATCTTCTCAGATTTCGCGAAAAAGAATGAGCATTTCGAACTTAAGATGGCCGCTTTTGAAGGTAATGTAGTAGACGCAGCTATGCTTGCAACTCTACCTACATACGACGAAGCTGTTGCACGCTTAATGAGCGCTATGAAAGAAGCGTCTGCTGGCAAATTGTGTAAAACAATTGAAGCAGTACGTGTACAGAAAGAAGAGCAAGCTGCTTAATTTTAAGTTGTTTAATCCCTTTCGGTGTAAATTTATTTGGACCTTAGAGTCCGTTAATTATTAGGAAATTTGTAATGTCTGTAACTAAAGACCAAATCCTTGACGCAATTGCTGAAATGTCAGTAATGGACGTTGTTGCTCTAGTTGAAGCAATGGAAGAAAAATTCGGCGTAACTGCTGCAGCTGCTATGGTAGCAGGTCCTGCTGCTGAAGCTGCTGAAGAGAAAACAGAATTTGACGTAATCCTTACTGGCGCTGGCGCTAATAAAGTTGCGGCAATCAAAGCTGTTCGTGGCGCAACTGGTCTTGGCTTAAAAGAAGCTAAAGCACTTGTTGAAGCTGCTCCAACTCCAGTTAAAGAAGGTATTTCTAAGGAAGAAGCTGAAGCTCTTGCTAAAGAACTTACTGAAGCTGGTGCTGAAGTTGAGGTTAAGTAATCTAGCTTTTGCTAGGTTCGCTGCCTGAGAAATCAGGCAAGGGCTGGTGATTATTTAATCACCGGCCTTTTTGCGCTATAGAGCGACTATTCTTATAGCGCAAATAAAATCTGATTTATTCTTTAATTTCAACGCTTTATAGTTTGCTAGTGTTGAGGTGGGATTAAGTTGGAACAACAGTTAAATGTTGTACATCTTGGCATAGATGCCAGTTAAGTCTGTTCTTACAAGAACAGGTCGGGTCAAAGATCAGCAAGCTGAGGAACCCCATGGCTTACTCTTATTCTGAAAAGAAACGTATCCGTAAGGATTTTGGTAAACGTCCACAAGTTTTGGATATACCTTTCTTACTGTCGACGCAGTTAGAATCGTTTAAAAAATTCTTAGTCCCGGACGCTGATGGCGATCATGGTTTGGAAGCTGCCTTCCGTTCTGTGTTCCCAATTAAAAGCTACTCGGGAAATTCTGAGCTTCAATACGTAAGTTATCGTATTGGTGAGCCAGTATTCGATGTAAAAGAATGTCAAATTCGCGGTGTGACTTATTCTGCTCCACTTCGCGTGAAACTGCGTCTTGTAGTAATGGACAAAGAAGCTCCAGGCACAGTTAAAGACATTAAAGAGCAAGAAGTTTACATGGGCGAAATTCCGCTCATGACCGATACCGGTACTTTTGTAATCAATGGTACAGAGCGTGTTATCGTTTCTCAGCTACACCGTAGCCCTGGTGTATTCTTTGATAACGACCGCGGTAAAACTCACTCGTCAGGTAAAGTGCTTTATAACGCACGCGTAATTCCTTACCGTGGTTCATGGTTAGACTTCGAATTTGATGCAAAAGATAACTTATATGTACGTATTGACCGTCGTCGTAAATTACCGGCGTCTATCATCTTACGTGCACTTGAGTACACGAGTGAAGAAATCCTAGATATCTTCTTCGATACTACTGCGTTTGAAATTGCTGACGGTAAAGTTCTTATGGAACTTGTACCTTCACGTTTACGTGGTGAAACTGCCGCTTTTGATATCAAGAGCGAAGACGGTGAAGTCCTTGTTGAAAGCGGTCGTCGTGTTACGGCTCGCCACATCAAGAGCATCGAGAAAAAAGGCATTAATCAATTAGAAGTACCACATGAGTACATCATTGGCCGTGTATTAGCGAAGAACTATGTTGATGAGTCAACAGGTGAAATCATCGCGACTGCAAATGACGAGCTAACGCTTGAAATGATGGCTGAATTGGTTAAAGCAGGTCACACTACTATTGATACATTATATATCAATGAAGTGGATAGCGGCGCTTACATGTCAAATACATTAAACATTGACTCGTCAAGCAACCGTTTAGAAGCACTAGTAGAAATTTATCGCATGATGCGCCCAGGCGAGCCACCGACGAAAGACGCGGCTGAAGCCTTATTTGAGAACTTATTCTTCTCAGAAGAACGCTATGACTTATCAACAGTAGGTCGTATGAAGTTCAATAGCCGTGTTGGTTACGATTCAGACACAGGCCCTGGCACATTAAGCAAAGAAGACATCGTAGCGGTTATGAAAGTATTGATTGCTATTCGTAACGGTGTTGGCGATGTTGATGATATAGACCACTTAGGCAACCGTCGTATACGTAGTGTTGGCGAAATGGCTGAGAACCAATTCCGTGTAGGTTTAGTACGTGTAGAACGTGCTGTACGTGAGCGTTTAAGCTTAGGTGACCTAGACGCGATCATGCCACAAGATCTTATTAATGCTAAGCCTATTTCGGCAGCAGTTAAAGAGTTCTTCGGCTCGTCTCAGTTATCACAGTTTATGGACCAAAATAACCCGCTATCAGAAGTAACGCACAAGCGTCGTATTTCTGCATTAGGTCCGGGCGGTCTAACTCGTGAGCGTGCTGGCTTTGAAGTACGTGACGTTCACGTAACTCACTACGGTCGTGTATGTCCAATCGAGACTCCTGAGGGTCCAAACATCGGTCTAATTAACTCATTGTCTACGTATGCACGTACCAATGACTACGGTTTCTTAGAAACACCTTACCGCAAAGTGGTAGACGGTGTAGTAACTGATGAAGTTGATTACCTTTCAGCCATTGAAGAAGGTCAGTTTGTTATCGCACAGGCGAACTCAAACTTAACTGAAACCAATGAGTTTGTAGATGAACTTATTCCATGTCGTCACAAAGGTGAATCAACCTTTATGGGTCGCATGGACCAACAATATATGGATGTATCACCACAACAGGTGATCTCTGTAGCGGCCGCACTTATCCCGTTCCTAGAACACGATGATGCTAACCGTGCATTGATGGGTTCAAACATGCAACGTCAAGCAGTACCAACATTGAAAGCGGACAAACCGTTAGTAGGTACTGGTATTGAGTTAACACTAGCGAAAGACTCTGGTGTAACGATTGTTGCAAAACGTGGTGGTGAAGTAATGTATGCTGACGCAAGTCGCATCGTTGTTAATGTACATGAAGAAGAACGCATTCCTGGTGAAGCGGGCATCGACATCTACAACTTAACCAAGTACACACGTTCTAACCAAAATACATGTATTAACCAAAAACCAACATGCATGGTTGGTGAACCGGTTACTCGTGGCGATGTGTTAGCAGATGGTCCTTCGACTGACTTAGGTGACTTAGCCCTTGGTCAAAACCTTCGCGTGGCATTCATGCCATGGAACGGTTACAACTTCGAGGATTCAATCTTACTATCAGAGCGCGTAGTTGAAGAAGATCGTCTAACGACTATTCATATTCAAGAACTACAGTGTATTGCCCGTGATACTAAATTAGGCTCAGAAGAGATCACAGCAGATATCCCGAACGTGGGTGAATCTGCACTAGGCAAGCTTGATGAATCAGGTGTTGTATATATTGGTGCTGAAGTTAAAGGCGGCGATATCCTAGTAGGTAAAGTGACTCCGAAAGGCGAAACGCAATTAACACCAGAAGAAAAGCTACTACGTGCTATCTTCGGTGAGAAAGCGTCTGACGTTAAAGACAGCTCTTTACGTGTACCAAACTCTGTAACCGGTACTGTAATCGACGTACAAGTTTTCACCCGTGATGGTGTTGAAAAAGATAAACGTGCGTTAGAAGTTGAAGACATGCAGCTTCGCGAAGCGAAGAAAGACTTCAACGAAGAGTTCCGTATTTTAGAAGCCGGTGTTTTAGACCGTGCACGCAAGTTACTTGTGGCAGCTGGTTTCGATGAGGACAACTTAGCGTCACTGAATGCTGAAAAGTTACTAACTCAAAGCCTTGCTGAAGAAGACAAGCAAGCTGAACTTGAGCAACTAGCTGCACAGTACGATGAGCTTAAAGCTGAATACGATAAGAAGTTTGAAAACAAACGTCGTAAAATTACCCAAGGTGATGACTTAGCACCAGGCGTACTTAAGATTGTTAAAGTATACCTAGCTGTTAAACGTCGTATCCAACCGGGTGATAAAATGGCGGGTCGTCACGGTAACAAAGGTGTTATCTCGACTATCGTACCAGTAGAAGATATGCCATACGATGACAAAGGTCGTACGGTAGATATCGTACTAAATCCACTAGGTGTACCATCACGTATGAACAT
This sequence comes from Pseudoalteromonas sp. MER144-MNA-CIBAN-0113, assembly GCF_040308965.1. Lineage (NCBI taxonomy): Bacteria > Pseudomonadati > Pseudomonadota > Gammaproteobacteria > Alteromonadales > Pseudoalteromonadaceae > Pseudoalteromonas > Pseudoalteromonas sp. MER144-MNA-CIBAN-0113. Next base: position 8,395 of record NZ_JBEOOG010000080.1, on the reverse strand, counting down.
CGGTCAGATCCTTGAAACACATATGGGTCTAGCTGCACGTGGTATTGGTGAGCGCTTAGAAGAAATGATGAAAGAACAACGCGAGCTTCATGAGTTACGCGAATTCATCAAACAAGCTTATGAGATCGGTGAGTCTCGTCAGGTTGTGGATATTGCTAGTTTCTCTGATGACGAAATTCGTCGTTTAGCTGAAAACTTGAAAGGTGGTTTACCGATTGCTACTCCTGCATTTGATGGCGCGAAAGAAAGCGAAATCAAAGACATGCTAGAGCTAGGCGGCTACCCTAGAAGTGGTCAGGTTACACTTTATGATGGCCGTACTGGCGATCAGTTTGAACGTCAAGTAACTGTAGGTTACATGTACATGCTTAAACTTAACCACTTGGTTGACGATAAGATGCACGCACGTTCTACTGGTTCTTACAGCCTTGTTACTCAGCAGCCGCTGGGTGGTAAAGCACAGTTCGGTGGCCAGCGTTTTGGTGAGATGGAAGTATGGGCACTTGAAGCTTACGGTGCTGCTTACACGCTACAAGAAATGCTAACAGTGAAATCGGATGACGTGAACGGTCGTACTAAGATGTATAAAAACATCGTTGATGGTAACCATAAAATGGAACCAGGTATGCCAGAATCGTTCAACGTATTGTTGAAAGAAATCCGCTCACTGGGTATCAACATCGAGTTGGAAGAAAATTAAGCCAATTAGATGCTGCAGTTAGCGCTGCAGCATCTGTTATGGCTGAATAGAATGTAGGGACGAGAACATCCGTCCTCAAGATTAACTCCGACAGGAGAGCTAAGGTGAAAGACTTACTTAAGTTTCTGAAGCAACAAAATAAGACCGAAGAATTCGATGCAATTCGCATTGGTCTTGCTTCACCAGACATGGTTCGTTCATGGTCATACGGTGAAGTAAAGAAACCTGAGACTATTAACTACCGTACTTTCAAGCCTGAGCGCGATGGCTTATTCTGTGCCCGTATTTTCGGCCCAGTGAAAGATTATGAGTGTTTATGTGGTAAATATAAACGCCTTAAACACCGTGGTGTGATCTGTGAAAAGTGTGGCGTTGAAGTAACACTCACTAAAGTGCGTCGTGACCGTATGGGTCATATAGAACTGGCAAGTCCAGTTGCGCATATATGGTTTTTAAAATCATTACCGTCACGTATCGGCTTAATGCTTGATATGACGCTTCGTGATATTGAACGTGTTCTTTACTTCGAATCATTCGTAGTAACTGAGCCTGGCATGACAACGCTTGAGCGTGGTCAGCTATTAGGTGAAGAAGAATACCTAGATGCACTTGAAGAGCACGGTGATGAATTTGAAGCGAAGATGGGTGCTGAAGCAGTATTAGACTTACTGCGTGAACTCGATCTTGCTCAATTAATTGCAGAAATGCGTGAAGAGTTACCAACAATTAACTCTGAAACTAAGCGTAAAAAGATCACTAAACGTCTTAAGTTAATGGAATCGTTCCACCAATCAGGTAATAACCCTGAGTGGATGATCATGACAGTACTTCCAGTATTGCCACCTGACTTACGCCCATTAGTGCCACTAGACGGTGGTCGTTTTGCGACATCTGATCTAAATGACCTTTACCGTCGTGTTATTAACCGTAATAACCGTCTTAAGCGTCTACTAGATTTAGCTGCACCAGATATTATCGTACGCAACGAAAAACGTATGTTACAAGAAGCGGTCGATGCGCTACTTGATAACGGTCGTCGTGGTCGTGCAATTACAGGTTCTAACAAACGTCCTCTTAAATCGCTTGCTGATATGATCAAAGGTAAGCAAGGTCGTTTCCGTCAGAACTTACTTGGTAAGCGTGTAGATTACTCTGGCCGTTCTGTAATCACGGTTGGTCCTACACTTAAGCTTCATCAGTGTGGTCTTCCTAAGAAGATGGCATTAGAGCTTTTCAAACCATTCATCTATGGCAAATTAGAGCGTCGCGGCATGGCTACGACAATCAAAGCTGCTAAAAAGATGGTTGAGCGTGAAGTAGCGGAAGTATGGGATGTACTAGACGAAGTAATTCGTGAACATCCAGTATTGCTTAACCGTGCACCAACACTTCACCGTTTGGGTATCCAAGCGTTTGAACCTGTGCTTATCGAAGGTAAAGCGATTCATTTGCACCCATTAGTATGTGCGGCGTACAACGCCGATTTCGATGGTGACCAAATGGCGGTACACGTACCGCTAACAATTGAAGCGCAACTTGAAGCTCGCGCGTTAATGATGTCTACAAACAACATCTTATCGCCTGCTAATGGTGAGCCAATCATCGTTCCTTCACAGGACGTTGTATTAGGTCTTTATTACATGACGCGTGATCGTATTAACGCGAAAGGCGAAGGCGCCGTATTTAAAGATCCTAAAGAAGCAGAAAAAGCATACCGTAGTGGTAATGCCGACCTTCACGCTATCGTGAAAGTACGTATTAGCCAATCAGTTAAAAACGAAGAAGGTGTTGTTGAAGACACTGTAACCGTAATTGATACTACTGTTGGTCGTGCGATTCTGTCTTTAATTTTACCAAAAGGCATGCCGTATGAGTCAATCAACCAAGCCCTAGGTAAAAAGCAGATTTCTGGCTTAATTAATGAGTGTTACCGTCGTCTTGGTCTAAAAGACACAGTTATGTTTGCTGACCAAATCATGTACACCGGTTTCCACTATGCAATGAAGTCTGGTGTTTCAATTGGTATCGATGACTTAGTTATCCCACCAGTTAAAGCAGCAATCATTGAATCAGCTGAAGCTGAAGTAACTGAAATCAACCAACAATTCCAATCAGGTCTTGTAACGGCTGGTGAAAAGTACAACAAAGTTATCGATATCTGGTCACGTGTAAATGAAAACTTATCACGTGAAATGATGGCCAACTTGTCAAAAGACACGGTTATCAATGCAAAAGGTGAAGAAGTAGAGCAACCGTCATTTAACTCAGTGTTTATGATGGCCGACTCAGGTGCTCGTGGTAGTGCCGCTCAGATCCGTCAGCTAGCAGGTATGCGTGGTCTAATGGCACGTCCAGATGGTTCAATCATCGAGACGCCAATCACCGCTAACTTCCGTGAAGGTCTAAACGTACTTCAGTACTTCATCTCAACGCACGGTGCGCGTAAAGGTCTTGCCGATACAGCACTGAAAACAGCGAACTCGGGTTACCTAACGCGTCGTCTAGTAGACGTTGCACAAGATTTGGTAATCAATGAAGACGATTGTGGCACAGAAGATGGCTTAACAATGAAACCGCTAATTGAAGGTGGTGACGTTGTAGAAGCACTTCGCGAACGTGTACTAGGTCGTGTTGTTGCTGAAGATGTTGTAATACCAGGTACTAATACAGTACTTGTTGAACGTAACATCATGCTTGACGAAAAACTGTGTGACCTTTTAGAAGAGCACTCAGTTGATGAAGTTCGCGTACGTTCAGTTATCACTTGTGATAACGACTTTGGTGTATGTGCTAAGTGTTATGGTCGTGACCTTGCACGTGGTCATATCATCAACGCGGGTGAATCAGTAGGTGTTATCGCGGCACAGTCAATCGGTGAGCCGGGTACACAGCTTACGATGCGTACCTTCCACATCGGTGGTGCGGCATCAAGAGCGTCTGCTGAAAATAATGTACAAGTTAAAACAAACGGTACATTAAAACTTCACAACGCTAAATATGTATTAAATACAGACGGTAAGATTGTTATTACCTCTCGTTCTACCGAGATCACTATCATTGATAGCTATGGTCGTGAGAAAGAGCGTTATAAAGTACCTTACGGTGCGGTATTAACAGTGCAAGACAATGCAGAAGTTCAAGGTAACGACATCGTTGCTACTTGGGACCCGCATAGTCACCCAATCGTTCTTGAGCATAAATCAAAAGTATCGTTCAGCGATATCGATGATTCAAACACTGAAGCACAGACTGACGAACTAACGGGTTTAACTCGTGTAGTTGTTAAAGATCTTGCTAAAGCGAATGCGAAAGAACCAAAGCTTATCATTGAAAGTGATGAGCGTGGCTTGCAAGAAACGCGTCTTCCTTCATTCACTACGATTGAAGTAACAGACGGCGCGACTGCAAACCCAGGTGACGTGTTAGCACGTATTCCGCAAGAAGGTTCGAAAACTCGTGATATCACGGGTGGTCTACCACGCGTAGCCGACTTATTTGAAGCACGTAAGCCGAAAGATCCAGCTATCTTAGCTGAAATCACCGGTACGATTAGCTTCGGTAAAGAGACTAAAGGTAAGAAACGTTTAGTTATTACACCAGCTGAAGGCGATCATTACGAAGAAATGATTCCTAAGTGGCGTCAACTTAACGTGTTTGAAGGTGAACAAGTGTCTAAAGGTGAAGTTATCGCCGATGGTCCAGAATCACCGCATGACATCTTACGCCTACGTGGTGTGACTCATGTTGCTAATTACATTGTTAACGAAGTGCAAGAGGTTTACCGTTTGCAGGGCGTTAAGATCAATGATAAGCACATTGAAACTATTATTCGTCAAATGCTACGTAAATGTATCATTCTAGACGGTGGTGATACTGAGTTCTTAGCCGGTGAGCAAATTGAAGTGGCACGCGTTAATATCGCAAACCGCGACCTTGAAGCTCAAGGTAAGATCCCAGCTAAGTTTGAAATCCAGTTAATGGGTATCACAAAAGCATCACTAGCGACAGAATCTTTCATCTCAGCAGCCTCGTTCCAGGAGACAACTCGTGTCCTAACAGAAGCCGCTGTAAATGGTAAGAGCGATGAACTACGCGGTCTGAAAGAAAACGTAATTGTGGGTCGATTGATCCCAGCCGGTACCGGTTTTGCGTATCATCAAGAGCGTATGGCTCGTCGTAAGCAAAAAGACGTTGTTGAAGAGCAAACGGTAAGTGCGGAAGAGGCAACTCAAGCACTCACTGATGCTTTAAACGCGGATTTATCTGGAAATCAATAAACCGAATCTAATCAATAGATTAGAGTTTCACAAGGCAGTTATCTACTGCCTTGTGAGCGGTTTAGGTTGACAGGTCAATCTTTGCTCATTAAAATTCCGCCACCCATTTACTTGCACGTTTAAAACATGCTGGTAAAACAAGGGCGGATTTTTTATTTTTTTCAGTAGTAATTTTAATTTCAGGAGCTATTTAAATGGCAACTATTAACCAGCTAGTGCGTAAGCCACGTCGTAGCAAGGTTACTAAAAGTAACTCAGCTGCGCTTAAAGCGTGTCCGCAAAAGCGTGGTGTATGTACTCGCGTATATACAACTACACCTAAGAAACCAAACTCGGCGTTACGTAAAGTAGCTCGTGTACGTTTAACTAACGGTTTCGAAGTAACTTCATACATCGGTGGTGAAGGTCATAACCTTCAAGAGCACAGTGTAATCCTAATCCGTGGTGGTCGTGTTAAAGATTTACCAGGTGTGCGTTTTCACACTGTACGTGGTGCACTTGACTGTGCAGGCGTTAGCGACCGTCGTCAAGCTCGTTCTAAATACGGTGCAAAACGCCCTAAAGGCTAATTGTTTTCCGTTAGTAAGGCCAAGCACTAAATATTATTAATTATTGTTTTGGGTGATTGACTCGAAAGAGCAAACCTGAATAAACCGGAGATACAAAATGCCTAGAAGACGCGTAATAGGTCAACGTAAAATTCTTCCAGATCCTAAGTTCGGATCGGAACTTCTTGCTAAGTTCGTTAACATCGTAATGTTAGACGGCAAGAAATCTACTGCTGAAAAAATCGTTTATGGTGCGCTAGACGTGGCTGCTGAGAAATCAGGCAAGTCGCACCTAGAAATCTTTGAAACTGCACTTGATAACATCCGTCCACAGGTAGAGGTTAAATCTCGCCGTGTTGGTGGTTCAACTTATCAAGTACCAGTTGAAGTACGTCCAGTACGTCGCAACGCATTAGGTATGCGTTGGTTAGTAGACGCTGCACGTAAGCGTGGCGAAAAATCTATGGGCTTACGTTTAGCTCAAGAAATCGTTGACGCTGCTGACAACAAAGGCACTGCGGTTAAGAAACGTGAAGACGTTCACCGTATGGCTGAAGCGAATAAAGCATTCGCTCATTACCGTTGGTAATCTGTCCTTAACCTTTAAGAGGATTTTATGGCACGTACAACTCCACTTGAGCGTTACCGCAATATCGGTATTTGTGCTCACGTAGATGCAGGCAAAACCACCACAACAGAACGTGTTCTGTTCTACACAGGTCTTTCTCATAAGATCGGTGAAGTACATGATGGCGCCGCAACTATGGATTGGATGGAGCAGGAACAAGAGCGTGGTATCACAATCACTTCTGCTGCAACAACGTGTTTCTGGAAAGGGATGGACGCGCAATTTGACGACCATCGCATCAATATTATTGATACCCCAGGACACGTAGATTTCACTATCGAAGTAGAGCGTTCTTTACGTGTACTAGATGGTGCGGTAGTTGTTCTTTGTGCTTCATCTGGTGTACAGCCGCAAACTGAGACAGTTTGGCGTCAAGCGAACAAATACGAAGTTCCGAGAATGATCTTCGTAAATAAAATGGATCGCACGGGCGCTGACTTCTTAACGGTTGTCGGCCAGGTGAAATCTCGTCTTGGAGCAACGCCTGTTCCAGTCCAGCTGCCAATTGGCGCTGAAGACGACTTTAAAGGTGTTATTGACCTTATTAAAATGAAAGCCATTAACTGGAATGATGAAGACCAGGGTATGACTTTCTCTTATGAGGCAATACCGGCAGAACTTCAGGATTTAGCTGAAGAATGGCGCTCTCATTTAGTTGAAAGCGCTGCTGAAGCCTCTGAAGAACTAATGGATAAATACTTAGAAGGTGAAGAGTTAAGCGAAGCAGAAATTAAAAATGCTTTGCGTCAACGCACATTAGCGAACGAAATTGTTCCCATGACCTGTGGTAGTGCATTTAAAAACAAAGGCGTTCAAGCTGTGCTTGATTGCGTTGTTGAATATATGCCATCACCCACACAAGTGAAACAAATCCAAGGTATCCTCGAAGATGGTACCGAGGAAGAGCGTCCTGCTGATGATAAAGCGCCGTTTGCTGCACTTGCTTTTAAGATTGCAACAGACCCGTTTGTTGGCACCTTGACCTTTTTCCGTGTTTACTCTGGTACTGTTAAACAGGGTGACGCGGTATATAACCCAGTAAAAAGTAAGCGTGAGCGTCTTGGTCGTATCGTTCAGATGCATTCAAACTCACGTGAAGAGATCAAAGAAGTCTACGCAGGCGACATCGCGGCGGCTATTGGTCTCAAAGACGTAACAACAGGCGAGACACTGTGTGATCCGAATTCTATTATTACGCTAGAGCGTATGGAATTCCCAGAACCAGTTATCTCTGTTGCGGTTGAGCCTCGCACAATCGCTGACCAGGATAAAATGGGTATCGCGCTAGGTAAACTAGCGGCAGAAGATCCATCTTTCCGCGTACAAACTGACGAAGAATCAGGCCAGACGATTATCTCTGGCATGGGTGAACTTCACCTTGATATCATTGTCGACCGTATGAAACGTGAATTCAGTGTTGAATGTAACGTTGGTAAGCCGCAGGTTGCATACCGAGAAGCTATTCGTTCAACTGTTGAAGTTGAAGGGAAGTTTATACGTCAATCAGGTGGTCGTGGTCAATATGGTCACGTCTGGCTTAAACTTGAACCGATGGATATTTCGGATGATGAAGCCCCAATTTACGAGTTCGTTAACGAAACCGTAGGTGGGTCAGTTCCGAAAGAATACATCCCTGCGGTAGACAAAGGTATCCAAGAGCAAATGGCTCAAGGTGTACTGGCAGGCTACCCATTACTTGGCGTGAAAGCGACTTTATATGATGGTTCATTCCATGATGTAGATTCGAATGAAATGGCATTTAAAATAGCAGGTTCACTCGCCATGAAGCAAGGTGCGCTAGATGCAAACCCTGCTTTATTAGAGCCAGTAATGAAGGTTGAAGTACTCACTCCTGAAGCAAACATGGGTGATGTAGTTGGCGACCTAAACCGTCGTCGCGGCATGATCGAAGGTATGGAAGATGCACTTGGTGGACTTAAGCAAATTAATGCTCAGGTTCCGTTATCTGAAATGTTTGGTTATGCGACTGCTTTACGATCTGCAACACAGGGCCGTGCCTCATACTCTATGGAGTTTTTGAAGTACGCTGAAGCCTCTAAACAGGTTGCAGATACAATAATTTCAGCTCGCGCTGTTATATGATTTTAGCTTGTCTGGCTCAATACTGAGTCAGGCTTTAATTTCTTTATTAGGAATTTTTTAAGATGGCAAAAGAAAAGTTTGAACGCGTAAAACCGCACGTAAACGTTGGTACAATCGGCCACGTTGACCACGGTAAAAC
>NZ_JBEOOG010000079.1:0-18209 GCF_040308965.1 Pseudoalteromonas sp. MER144-MNA-CIBAN-0113 | reverse complement strand
GCTCCGAATTTATCATTGAGCAGGTATTTTTAGATAATCAGAACATCGATGCTAGGTGTGGTTCGCTAGACGCTTACTTTAAACCAAGTATCAGCAGCTGTATGGATATAGTTAGGCGTAGTTTTCGGCTGCCTAGGCCTATTTAAATTTTCATTTTGATAAATACCATCTTCAAAAAAATGGCTTGTACCTCTGTATAAATAGTTCATTTTTCCCTGTTCTAAGTAATTTTAGAATCCACTTAAATAATATATTTATCTTCTACTTCCCGTAGCTCCATTCGCTAAGAAGCTACTGTCACATTGGGTCTAGAAATCACTTAGCATTATTTACTTCTTCGATAGTCTTCAACAATTATTAATCAACCAGCTTTTCGTATCAGCTATATCAAATGCTCTACTACCGTAGCCAATGTTCAATAAGTCATTTGGTAAAAACTCATCAAACTTTTCGATATTTTTTTCTACAACTGAAGCTGCTAAATCAGACTCACTAGGTAATGCCTTAGCATTTAACATGGACAAAAATTGTTTTACCTCTTCCGCATTAGACTTTTCAACTTCAATCACTCCGCCAAATGCACCTACTTCAAAACCATGTTTGTTCAACAGCGCCACCAAAGTATTAATTACTTTGTCGCCCATCCAAGTAAAAATGCATGTGGTTTTACCATGCTGTAAAACACAAATTTCAGCTAAATTAGTTTGCTGGAAATAGTCAACCGCCTCGTCGAAAAGAACTTTAGCCTGAGGATCTATAAAATCGACTTTATGTTCACCAACTGAAATTCTATAATCTCCTTCAGTGAGGATTTGCAACATTTCTTGTCGTACACGGTTATGAATAGACATGCCTTCCCCGCCAAACTTGGGTGGTTTTCCGCCTTTGGTTTTCTCAACATGAATTGTTTTCTTTTCGGTATCGACATCTGCAACTTTCCACCTACGCCCGCTAAATACAATATGTTGACCTTCCAATACCAAAGAGTCTATTGGCAATGTTCCTAAAGTTTTGTTGCCGACTATAATTCGATATTCTTCTGGCGTTTTAAATACGGCATAGAACGAATAATGATCTACTAAGCGTTCACCTTTAATCCCCAATACAAGTTCACCGCTAGAGATTTGTGTTAATAATTCTTGGCTTCCCATATGTTGTAACAAAGATTTGAAATGCGAAATTGTTGTATGTTGAAATGGACCATTCTTACAAAGGAGTTCAAATAGTTGATCTGCCCTGACTCCTCCCCATTGGGCTACTAAAGCTAGTACTTGATGAAGCAAAGTAGAAAAGTGCATTAATTGATTGTCAGCAGGTTCAAACCACTTGCTACTTATCAATAATCTAATCATTGCTAATGACTGAATTAGCTCTAATCGCAGGCAATCAACAATATTAGAGTTTTCATTTAATTCATTTTCAGCAATCAACATACGCAGAACTGCGGGAGAACCCCGTCTACCTGAACGACCCATTCTCTGTCTTAAACTTGACACTGAATGAGGTGCTATAACCTGAACAACTGAGTTCACCTTTCCTATATCAATACCCAATTCAAGTGTCATTGTACAAATCGCGGTAGTTGGAAGCGTTTCTTTTTGAAGGCGAGCTTCTAGCTCTTCCCTACTTTCTTTAGCCAGTGACCCGTGATGAGGAAAAAATTCATTAGGTACTAGTTGTTGTTCACAAAAATCACTAAGCTGCACCGCGATGCTTTCTGTTCGCTTTCTGCTATTGGCGAATACTAAATGCGAGTCTCCCCGACACAGTTTAAATAGCTTTTGGCAGATTTGGTATTCTGCTGAATAACACTGGTCATCTTCTTCAGTAGTTATTGACTCTATATAGCCGTGAACTTTAATGCTTAGTTGAGATTTATGCTTTTCATCTGTAATCAATTCACAAGGCAACGCTCCATTAGGGCGAAGCAAGGGAGGGACTTTTTCCAACGCCCCTAAAGTAGCACTAAGTGCCACTCTTGGCACCGGATTACTATATCTTCCCAATAAGTGCTCTACTCTATTTAAGAGAGATAACAACTGATGACCCCTTTCAGAGCCGATAAAAGCATGAAATTCGTCAATGACAATATATTTTAAACTACTAAAAGCACTCTTTACCCACTTAGGGTCTCTAATTAATAAAGATTCTAAAGACTCTGGTGTTATTAATAAAACGCCTCTAGGGTTCTTTTTAGCTTTATTTTTCAGGGATTGTGAGCTATCCCCATGCCAAGGAACTACTGGCATATCTAGTAAATCGCAAAGACTTTCAAGTCGCCTATATTGATCGTTAATTAGCGCTTTTAAAGGACTGATATACAAAATGCCGAAACCATCGATGTCATCAGCGATTGCGCTGCAAGCAGGTAAAAAGAATGCTTCTGTTTTACCTGCCGCTGTAGAAGCGCTGATCAGAACATCAGATTTACCTGCGAGAATTGGCGATACAGCCTTCTTTTGAATTTCTCTTAAATCCGACCAACCTTGTTTGAAAAGCCACTTCTGTACTCTGTGATCAAGTAATTTGTATGCTTCAATCATAAAGAAAAGTTAGCCAAGTCATCTGATTTTGCATCGCTCTCATCATGAAATTCAATATCTAGATCGCTTGGTTTTTCTTCCTCGACGGTTAACTTCTTAACTAAATCAGACCACTGTATATTTGGATTTTGATCCATTACTGCTAGCATATCTAAAAACGCTTTAATGGTATTTCTTGGAGTTCTAAAATAAGCATCACCAATTGTCTGACTGCAATGATGCAAGAATGATTTCAACGCATCATCAGGAACAAGGTACTTTTCAACCTCTCCACTTGCATATACGTGGCGCAAATTCTTAAGGAGAATATACAGCTCTTCTGGCGTTAAGCTTGCTAAATGAAGTGCGGGAGAGGAGTAGTCAATAACACCAGCTTTTTGAGCAAAAGTGTTTTCAGCTAAACGAGATTGCAGAGCCTCATAACTGTATAATCCCTTTCTAGGGTCTAATAAAAATTCAGGTGTCCCGCCCAACAAGAAACCCAAATGCTCAGCACTTCCTTGCAGGCAGTCGTTCAGGATTCTTAATATTTGTTCATAATTTGATGTTCGAGCTTGTGTGCTATTCAACTTATACAAGTTAACCATTTCATCTAGGTTAACGAGTAATCCTTCATAACCTGCTTGACGCACAAATAGACTCATAAGTTTTAGTGAGTCATAAAAAGTTGCATCTGAAATAATCGTCCTAACATCTAAATCCTTTCTAGCATCAGTTTTTGTGGAGTACTCGGCTCTTAGCCATCGAATTGCATTCGCTTTGAGCTGCTCGTCGTCATACTCATGACCTCTCCAGTATGCTTCTATCACTTTGGCGAAATCGTAACCTCCTACTAGCTCAGACAGCAATGCCAATCTACTATGGATTACATTTGAAACTTTATCTTGTTTAGCATCAGCTTCTTTTACCGCCTCTGTAATAAACTTTTCAACAACGCTAGTAAGTGCATTTCCATCTGGCTTGTTGCGAGTTGAAAGGTTACGCATTAATTCAGAATATAAATTTCTAGCTTGCCCTGCTGATGCATGGATTCGTCTGTCGGGAGATAAGTCAGCATTTACAGTTACTAACTTTTTCTCAAGTGCAATTGAACGTACAACACTTAAAAAGAACGTTTTACCTGAACCATATTCGCCTATAATTAATCTAAAAGCAGAGCCTCCATCACAAATCTTTTCGATGTCACTGTAAAGGGCTTCTAACTCTTTTGAGCGACCTACTTGAATATGCTGAATGCCAATTTTAGGAGTGACGCCAGATTTCAATGATTGAATGATTGCATCTCGCTCTTTTGATCTAATACGCTTTGAAACCATATTATTATCCCTTTAATTCTTCGACTATTTCTAAGTCTACATATATGTCATCGTCATCATCTAATACAGGGGCTTCAACTGCCTCATATGACCAATCATTAATCGTCTCTATAGCCCCATCAAGCATAAGCTCAAGCTTACGACATAACTCAATAACATCATTTCTAGCCCATACATCTTTTGTTGCAAGTTCTTGGTAGAGATTTTCATGCTTATTATCAAGTCCTGTTTTAGATTGAGCTTGAACAGGTTCTACGACACTATTCTCTTCAACTAAAGGGTCATCCTCGACAAATATTGCACTTAACATACTTTGTACATCACTAGTTTCAGATTCATGTAAAGCAAGTAGCTCTTCATCAAGAGCAAAAGATTCAACGTGGCTTTGTGTTGATTCTTTTTGAGTTGAAACTAGAGATTTCCTTGACGAAATATTATGAATATCACTCGTAACAAGTGATTTATCTAGACCCAATGCAGCGTAGAGTTTTTCCAGTTGTTTGATCTCGGTAGGATCAATTTTTCCATCTGCCAAAGCGACAGTAACCAAAATATGGCTGACTAAAGATTTAGCTTTTTCATCCAACTTCTCCAGTCTAGTTTTCAATCCGTTCATATTCGCTGGAGCATTTAGTCGCCAAGTAACATAGGCTTTGAGTGACTTTTTCTCAGTTGGCGAAAGTTTTGAATCGTGTTCTATGAGGCGGTGCAACACTGTTAATTCATGTTCATCCACATGAGAATCGATTGTCGCGACCATAGCTCCTAGTCTAAGAGCCATCGCTACTTCGTTAAAAGACTTGGATGGCTCAAAGTAGTCTCCATGCCCTTCACTAAATAAAACCAAATTTCCATCAAGTGTGGGTTTAGCGTGGTGATAACGAGGATCAGGAGCAAAGCCAAATCCTGACTTACTGGCAAGGTTTTGGATTAATTCCATTTCTTTTTTGTTCAACTTTTCAGGAAGACTTTCACCTGTCATCTTCCAGAAGTCACTCAACGATACCAAGCCAGAATTATGCTGAATTGCATCGTTTGCCCAAGTTTTAAAACTAGCTAATGCTGACGAAGAACTGCTACTAATTAATTGGTCTGGCAATAAAAGTAATGCTGCTATGTCATTTCTTGATGTATCCTTTTTCCCAAGGTAACGGCTGTATTGTTCTAGTTCTTCTGTACACACATCTGCGATGGCTATCAATTTATTGGTTGGGCCTTTCAACATGCTTGGATCGGGGAGGTCGTCTTGATTAATTTGCACACTACTTAACGTGCTACTGGCAGGCCAATAACTGATATTTAGCTTTGTTTTGTTGGGCTTGACAACAAAGCCGTTTCCATATTTTTCCGCATATCTAGTTTTAAATAGAGCTGCAAATTCTTTTGCGCATCTTCTCGCAGGAGTTCTAAACCTATATTCTGGATAAAATTTAATCCAAGACAAGGCCAGTTGTGGGGAAATTGGTTGTCCTGATGCCACAACTTTAGATAATTCAAATTTAAACAATAGTGAATCATTTGCGAAGGAAAAACTTTCAGCATCAATCTTGCAAACATCAGGGCGTTGTAGACACATGAACTCAATTAAACGAGTTGCATAATTGAAAAATGATCGACTCTCTCCGTAAACCTCTTTCAAACGACTCACTTCTTCAAACAGTCCTAAATATTCGCTATCTAAAACCTGCTTACTATTTGCATCGTGAATGACTCGACGTTCAATACCATAAAAATAAATAAAAACATAACCAATAGGAGCATCGGGGTGATTTCTATCACTAGCTAACCAATTTAAGTAAGCCCCTCTTGCTTTCGGTGATAAGGAAATAAATTTAGGCCAATAAGCCAAACTTTGATCTGTATAAGAGAAATCTGCTGGAGTAATTTTAAGAGAGTCATCTATTAGTGATGCTTCAGTTTCCTGATTGCTAAAATAGCTTCGCTTATTATCAAGAGCTTTTAATGTACCGCCATAGTAAAAGTTGCCGCGTAACTGAACCCCGTTAAGATTGATAGATTCATTGCCGGTAATCCATTTTCCGGGGGTTCTATTTTTACTCTTTTCTTCTTCATGGCCGTAAGAAATCGTGAAAGTAACTAGTTCATCTTCGCCTTCTTCATCATCAAAATGGCGATTAGAATTACTGGTATGAACTACTTTTGGGTTTCTATTGGTTACTTTAACTTCATGTTTAGGTTTTGGCTTTGTACTGCCAAATACTTTGTATAGAACATAACAAACAGCGATAAATATGAGTAATTCCATGCAAATCCCTTTATTATTATCGTTTTAATAGAGAAAACAGATTACCACTTATATATCTGCTTTCCAATCAACTACCAATTTACTTCATTCCTTTAATCTAGCTTCGTGAGGTACTTGCATTTGCTTCATTTTCTCTCGCACTGCCACTCGCTCTTCTTTACTTTTGTAATCTCCTCTTAAAAAGGGAAAGCTAGGACCATTGTCAATGGTTAACTCTTTAGGAATGCCTTTAACATTAAATTCGCTTTTTTCATCAGTCATTTTATTTCTCCGGTTTTTTGTATTGCTTGCGGGTTGGTAGATGTCGATACAGCCAGTTTTTGTCATGCTTAAAAAGCCACATGTAACTGGCGTTAAATTTGTTCTTGAGTTGATTGCGGGTGTATCTAGGAAACTTCTTCATTGCTAGGGACAACGATTTACGGTGATGTACTAGCTTTGCTCTAAAACGAAAGTGCTTACGCTGTTCAACAAGTTCTGGGTGTTGAGTTAACACTTGTTCAATAGCGCCTGTACTTAAGTTAAGTCCTTTTGCAATATCCTTTGTTGGGGTGCCCATCATCAGTTTGCGCAATATTGCTCTCCGGTCATTTTCAAAAATTTTAGATGCGCGGCTTTTCACCTTTCCTCCACCAGCAACAACCTTTGATTTTACCGCTGTCACACTAAGTTTTACTTGCTTGGCAATATTACGAAGGCTTTTACCTTGGCTAAACAAGCTCAAAATCAACTTACTTTTTAAGGTATCGTTTTTGTGATCTCGAATTGAAGCATTGGAGTTAAAGTGTGACTCTAAATCTTTGTTGGCGCTGTGATACTTTGATAGAAATGACTCAGGTGTAGAAAATAGATACGCCATCAAAGCCAGATGTTTTGCTGGGTGAAAATGGCAATCATGGTAGTTATAAAAAAGCTGGCATGGATAAGGGTATGTTTTATTGGTTGAGAATAACGCTTGCCATGCAGCATGGTTCAATTCTGCGGCATAATACCCCTGCAAATCTTCCCTTAAACACTTCTGCCTAATCCTAAGGCTTTTGCAAGCAAACTCTTTATTAAAAAGCTCAATGCGATAACAGTTTGTGAGCTGTTCATAATCAAACATATCAATGTCTGTTTGTAGAAGCGCCCAAAGGCTAAAACTTGAAAAATGATTGTGAAGCAACCCGTCTTGGTGACCTATCTCATTGTGGCGTTGAGGTGGTAACGCCACTTCTCTTCGCGTGACCTTTACTTCCAGCAACTGTTGAGCATGTGCTGGGCAGGTTATCAATCCATGTAGTTGATGTGTTCGATGCCAATATGCCACACCATATTGCTCCAAATCGTCATTCACACACTCAGGGCAATAGTACAGGCTCCCACTCTCTTTCACCCGGTTTGATGTTATTCCCAACCACTTTTGTACGAACTCAACATCACCAGTTAGCAATGCCTGTTTTACCAGCTCGTATTTGCTTTGACCTAGATATGGCTTGAAGTAGTTTAGACATGTATGGTTGTCTAATAGCTCAACTGGGTGTATGCCAAAGTTGTCAGAAATCCACGGTATTAAACTAGGAAAATTAGTGTTTAACTGTAAGTTATGATTCCCCCACAAAGATTGCTGCGCTACTCGGCATGAAGGAAACCCTGACGCCATAACTTGTCGTGACAAGAAACTGCATAATGTTTCGTCAGGGAAAATCTGCTCCCATGCAAAGGCAGTCATAGCAAAGCCTGTGATATTTCCTCTTTACTACAGAAAGCTGTCAACGCAGCTAAATAGCAAATAGGATGGTAATTTCCGTCTCGATACATCAAGTGAATGAGATTTAACGAGTATGGATTTGGCGGTCTCCCACCTTGATGATCCACAAGGCAAAAATATGGTTTGTACGCACCTTTATCTACCCAATGATTTAAATAGTCCTGCGCTTGTCTAAGCTGAGTTCTATCAACCTTTGTAAGACTACTTTCAGTCATTGGGCAATTTAATGCATAGCGAAGAATAGAGGCAACAGTTGCACGACAGCCTAACCGTTTTGAATCCAGTAGTTTTTTTGAAAAACATTCGAGCCAATGTTGTTCATCGCTTAATGAAGTACGAGATGGTTCGATTCTCATACTACAGCGGGGGCAGGCATTACCTTTTGGTGACAGTTGGATTTTGACTAGACTGGCAGTGAAATAGCCACAATGAGCGCACAATCCCGATAAAGGAAAATTATGTTTGGCACACATCAACATAGACGGAATTTGATGCTGTGTATGCCAGTACCGAAATCCTTGTGTGTCATAATCGTCTTCGACACACATTTCACACCAGCGCCAATATTTAGAATGCGTTATGTTTGTAGTGCCGTTAAAACTTAAAGCTTGGTCTAGTTTTCTATTTTCGATGTTATTACATTGTTCTGTAAATAAAAATTTAGCGTCAAAATAGTATGGGGTGTGCCACGTTAATAGCTCTTTACGATCAAGAATGCCTCCATAAAATGACCATAGCTTGTCAAATTCTGGTCTCCATGCTGCTTTTAGATTGATCTGCCTGCTGCCACCAAAAACATTTCGAATCGTTAATTGCATATCCTGTGAGGATAAAATCATATAATGATATCGAGCAAGAATACTAAATATATGTTCTCCGGGTGCAGGGAGAGGGAAAAAGGATAACATTTCATTAGTCATTTAAAAGATCTCCCCCAATGTTTATGTCATCATCTTCATCAATATCTATACTTTGCTCAGTACCTTTTATTGATGGGGCACGTACAGGCTTTTTATCCGAAACTTCATTAGCTTGGCTTGAGGGATGTTCTTGATCATCATTGTAATCTGGTCGCCCATTGGCTTTCGTGGGTATTGAGTTTTCAAATGCAACTAGATTTTTTTTGCGTAAGTGCTTTAATGCTGGTCCCCAGCGATGAAACTGTCTTTTGAATATATCATCCAATACGGCTCTATCATCTATGCGTTCAACATTATGCTTGTCATTGGCTGCACGAATTATCATTTTCTTTATGTGGAGCCGCGCAAGACGCGTGATTATCGATTGCAAACCACCAGTTAAGTAATGAAAATACGCTTTAAACTCGTCACTAGGCTTTATGCCATTTATACATATACTTGTTTGATAAAATGCCTCAAAGAGTTTATCGAATTCCTTGCTTCCCATCCTATATGGGGAAAAGTGATCCTCTCGCTCACTAATCATTCTTCTAAGCGTTTGTATTTTTGGCATTTCATTTGGCTCATCTTCAATCGGATCAAAAAGCACAGTCCCCTCTGGGGTACAACTCAAAAATACTGGGATTCCCAATTTATTAAACAAACTTTCAATAATCTGTAAGTTAGGAGAATTCGACGATTTAATAAATTTTAAGAAAAACTGAAGCTCATCGAAATGAATAAGACCGATATGGTATTTCGTTGCAAGTTGTTGCATTACGCCATAAAGATGTTCAACGCCAATGCGATCTCTATTTTGATATTTGGGAGCATATTTAGGCTCGCCCAACGCAGCATCTAAAGCTCTAAAAAAAGAAAGCGCTAACGCCTTTGGTGACGCTGTTGCCGGGCAATCAAAGCTCAACCAAACTATTTGGGGCTTCTTGAATGGCTTACCTTGATACTCTGTATGGTCAATGACCTGTGGGATCAACGATAATATATTGCGAATAGTTAATGTTTTTCCTACGCCAGAAGCTCCTGAAATAAGACTAGACTGAGCAGTTGTAATACCGGGAATATTTGATAAAACAGGCAAATAATCTTCCTCTTTCACTTTCTCTGCAATAGTCATTGTTAATCTATTTTGGTTAGCTGAAAAAGGATTTCTGTGCTTGTAGTTGCATAGTATTTGTTCAATAAATTCATAATATAAAAAGGGAGTTAAAGTTGAGTGAGGTACAAATATTTCAAGCAATTGACTCAATTGTGTTTTCTTGTAGATGTTATTCAATTGCCAAAAGTTAGGCTGCATTTCAGGTATATAGGTAAGCTGTTTTAATATCTCGCTTTCATCTTCAATAACTCGCAATGCTTCTGTTAGGGGGTTATTGTTTAGGGTTTTATCGTCATGTGTCAGATAATTAGCATCCACCCTTTTAGGTGCAAATTTCTCAAAACTCATAATCATCCTCGTCCATACTGTCATTTGCAATAAACTCAGTAATACCACCACTGAATTGCTCGGCTATCTGGATTGCAATATTTAATTTGTCTATCTCACCTTGTTCCGCCCTGCGCTCCTTTACACCTTTCTGTGGAGCCTTAGTCGTTGTTTTCAGTGCTTCTTCAATTTGCTTAAGATTTAAGTCTCTTAAATCATCAACTTCGGAGTCTTTTTTTAGTTTCTCAAGACGTTGCATTACTTTAAGACGGTTCCTTATTGACTTTTCTTGACTCTTACGATGCTCGACCACCTCCCAAGGTTGGTTGCTAAAGCGGTGGGGTTTATTAGTAGAAGACTTTAAGAAAAAAAGAACATATTCCCCATCTGTAGTTTGATAGATAATGAATGATGCAGACGCTAATGTTCGTCTAAACGTTGCTGGGAATGCGCCTTCAAGTTTGGCTTTGGTGTACCAATTCGCTTGTTTAGCATAGTCTGAGTGGTATGCTTCGCGCTTATAATAAACACCATCTCCTCGAACAGTGACTACTATCTCAGCCATAAACGGCCAAATATAATCAGACATTCGTTCTGGAACAGTTGGACGACCACCATTCATTTCTTCATCAATATTGGACTTCCAAATATCTAGCGGAGTGATCCCATGAAGCTCAGATGCCATGCGAAAGTCATGCAAGTGAAGTCTGTCAGCATTATTGTTGTGATATTTGATTTCTAAGATAATGGCGGCATATAAAGATTTGATATCCCATAGGGACTCATTGCTTGGGTGTATATCTTCGCGCTTGAAATCCTTTAGGTTTCCGGGTTCATGCTTAACAACTTCATTGGCAATTACGCCAAACTTACGTTCTACAATCCCTTTACAGTCGCCTCTGAAAACAGCAACATAATTAACGGTTTCAATGGCTGCAACGCTACTTTTTAAGACGCCCGACATATGACCTAAAGAATACTCAACTCCATTGTCAACGGTTAGCTCATAACAAATATGATGACATGGCCAATCTTCGTCCTTCAGTTCAATACTGTATCGTGCAGCAAACTCAACTTTATTTGAAAAGGCATTGATCATTGCTTCGCTTGCTCCGGTCCAATCAGGGCCGTGAAAGCCAATGTACATTCCCACCACGACAGTTGAGTAGACATCAATAACAAGATAAAGGACAGGCCGCCCCATAGAGAAACGCCCCGTAGTATCGTAGGGGTAACGAACGTAGATATCTAAAACGGTTGCATCTATTTCATATCGAAATGACGGGCCGATTACTCCGTCTCGTGAAATCCCCTGTCTATCAGCATAGTCTTTTTCGTATGTGACATGACCGTGCCAATTCTTAAGCTTGTCTTTCATCGAAAGTGATAAGTTGAAGTGGTAACTAAGTTGAGATTCAGAAAGTTGATCTTCTTCGTCTACCGTTGATACGTGTTTACGAGTTCCATAAGGTGTTTCAATATACTCGGTGATTTTTTCAAAGTATTTTCGGTAACCAATATCAAAATTGGCGGGTGTTAGTTTGATCTTCTCTTTTTTTAGTAATTTTATAGTGGTTAAAAAATTACGTTTGTCTTGCTTTGTAACTCCACGTGATTTTGAATCTGTTTTTGAATTGTCTGATTTTCCGCAACCTCGTTTAACATTTTCAGGACCGTGTTCTTCAGGCCAAAAATAGTTACTACCAACGTTCTTTAACCCCACAGGGAGTAAGGCATTTTTATTACAGCCCCATACAATATAACGATTGATGATATTGTAGTAAGCCCCAGCAGTTTTATATGGACCTGTTGAGTTGATCAACTCACGTATTTGAATGCCGATACCATCACCAAACAGATATAGCTCTATATTTGTCGTGCTAACTAAAGACTCAACGACTTCAAATCGGGCATCTCGTTTCTTTATCCAATGTTGCTTTTTTTCTCTTATTAGTCTGTCTTCTGAGTACCCCATTTCCACAGGTAATTTATAGTCTTCAACTTCATAACCATTTTGTTCTGCAAGCTTATAAAGGTCGTCAAATTTGTAAATTTTAGGCTTTCTCGCATTAGCACTTTCTTTAGCCCATGTCATATCTGCAACAGCAGCAAGTGAGTCTCTTGTATTGATTGCGCAAACTCGCAACGAGACATTTAAAGGTTTATTGAAGATATGCATGTTCACATGGATCATGGCAGTACCTTCAAAGGCTCACGCAGGAAAATACGCTGAGTTAAATCTAGCTTTAGTATGCGGTGAAGTGCAGCTTGCTTAAACACGGTTTGACTGCGTTTAAAGTCTAACGAAAGTTGGTTTCCAGCATTAATAATGTGGTCTACACAGTTAAGAAATTTATTTTCATACCAAGAGTCATAAAAGGCTTGGCTAAACTCTAGTTTTTCGCTGTCAGATACAATGGCATTAGCTTCAGTAGCAAACCAATCAAGGTTCCAACATATCAACTTCGTTGCTTCTCGCTCTGATATGAGAAAGAGTTTTATTCCTCTACGCTTCCAATAAATCTTCTCAATTTCAATTTTCTGCCATACTCGGTAATGCTTTTTTTTCAGCCTACCGTTTTCATCAATTGTCCAAAGCTGATTCCAATACTTAAAATTGTATGCCCGTTTTACTAGTTCTCCGCTATCAAAAATAACATGCTCAGTATAAAAATCAGTGGACATAACGTGTGCAGCTTTAGTTTTGTAATCTCCCGAATGCAAAAATCCAAGCTCATTCGCAATATCTAGTGTTTCGTTAAGATCCAACGGGACTTGCTCTTTGACTAACAAGGTATCTGGTCGCCAAACTAAAACTTTATAAGCTCGCTTTTCACCATCACTTAACAGGTGTATCTCACGTTTTTGCTTCGGGCATCTGTGCAAGTGACGACGACCAACCTTGTTAACATCTTTAACGGTTACCCAAGGATGGTGGTGCCCACGCTTTTCCAACTCAGCGTTCCACTTGTCGATACTTTTAACTATCTCTTCGGTGATAATTCGCTGTTGCATTTACTTCACCCAGCGATTACTGAACCCATGTCTTACCTGATAGATGCGTCCAGCAATAGTTATTTCATTAAAATCCTCCGGAATATGGCGGTCTAAAGTAGTGATGTAGGTGTTTCCATCCTCAGTTTTTTCTTCATAGAGAATGGTTAAGTTTAAATCTTTCAAAATCCCATATAGCGGAGTTGTTAATACCCTTGAAACGGAATTGTATGGCACCAAAATGCTATCGATTTGGTTTAAGGTGATAACACTTTGCATTTTATCAAACAGAGTGTCTTTCGAGATCATGTCAGTATCTAAGCACTGAGGTAACATTTTTACGTTAAGTTGAGAATGAGTGATAACGCTTCGGCATAATTGCTTAAGACTAGAAAAAGAATGTTCGCTTAGTTTGAGTGTATTCATGATTTCACCTTACGTTTTTAATCACTTAAAACAAATAGAACACACAAACACAAAAATCAAGAATACAAATGACATAACTCATTGTTTTTTAAAATAATTAATAAATGTTAAATTATATATTTATTTTAGTATTTATTATTTTACAACTCACTAACTTATTGTTTTAATAGGATTTAATTTACATATATTTTTATATAAATTATTTATTACAGGCAACTCAAAACAAAATAAGCTAGAAACCCACTCAGAAAAATTTTTATGATTTTTTTCGATTCGTGTTTGAAATTAAAAAGCAGAGCAAAGATATGAAATTATCTAAATGCAAATAATCCATATTACGTCCATGCTTTTGCCTATATTTTTAAAAAATACTGAGCTAGGATTTACGAAAACCAACACTAGAGCGAGCTTATTATGGCGACAACGACCGTTTACGATTGGATTATTGTTTCCGTGTATGACCGCTATGATAAAAATGACGATAATACGTTCGTGGGTAAAGTTTTATATGGCTTTGTACTAGATGACCAAACTTGTAGGTTTGCTCAACATGATTATGTCACCACCTCTCGGATCGAAAAGTGTGACTTAAAAAGAGGTATTGTTGAAACACACAGCGGCAGCGTCTATGTGCTTCAGGGTGCGGGAATAGATGCAACGATTGATTTTCGTGATTTTGAGTTGCTGCGAATGGGCTACAGCCCAACACAGATCGCTCAATTAAATTCTGCTGCATCCAACGGAATAATTCATTAAAACAGTAATGTTTGAAAATTGAGGTATTCCGCCCTCGAAGATCAATGAGTTCTAGTAATAGATTCATTATAAAGGATCATAGTATCGTGCCTGCATATAAATTAGTACGAACTACGATCCATCACCTTTCATGGCTTTATTGAAATTGTAATGTTAATTTTTTTAATGACTGACAGTTTTTAGTAATCTATTTTTCTTACTGAGAGTTAGTACAACATTATCACTAAGGTTTTCAGGGTATTTCTTAACACCAGTAGATAAAATGATCTGAAAATCGTCATTTCCATTTATCTCTGCAACGGTGCTTAACATCGTATTCAAATTATCAAGATCAATCCCATGAGTTTCAGGTGTATCAATCAAAAGAAAACGTGGAAATGGAATGTCCTTGTCTAAAGATAACTTTAACAGCGTCAAATAATAAAAAAATCTTTTAGGAACTCTTGCACTTGCTTCTTTATACTCACCATCATTAACCGAAGGAATATAGTTTCCAGAATCGATTTCCGCATTCCTACAACCTTCTAAGCAATTGACCATGTAATTATTATAAATCTCGTTGAACTCAGAGATTCGTTCCAATAATTCATTTGCAGCACTCGCTTGCATCTTTTGCTCATGTAATTTAGCTTTTTCTAAACTTGTTTTAGCTGTACTGACGTTACTTTGATGACGGGCAAGTTTAGTTTCTAATTTAAGTGCTTGTTTTAAATCGTTAACAGATGATTTCAAGTCAAAAATTTTGTCATCTAGTTCCTCTACAACATCTTGATTATTAATCACTTCTATGTTTTCGATTCGATGATATATTTTTTGTTCTAATTCTGAAATCGTATCTACTAATTCACTAATAGTGCTATTGTGATCAACTAAATCGTCATCAATATCGGACATCGCTAGTTTAATAGTTTCTATTGACTTTATTTTGGATGACAGCAGCTCGTAATATTCAGAAGGTTCGTAAAAATATCGTTGATATTGCCCTTCTTCTATATCGGAACCACAAATACATTTGTTTTTTGCCCTTTGGACTGTAGTCAAACAATACGGACAGGTATCGCTAGAGAACAAACTTAATTGCTTATGTGTGTGTAGAATTTTTTCTATTCTTGAAATGTCTTCTACTGTTTTGTCGTATACACTTTTAACATCTAACTTTTCTTTCAATAACTCTTTCTTGGCTCTTTCTTCCCGCTTTAATGATTGCTCTAAGCTAATTAATTTCCTTTTGTCTTTATCAATTAACTCCATACCTGAAGGGAGTACAACTTTTGAGCTGTAGTGCTCTAGTTTAAGTTTGTTGAGTCTTTCAATATCTTCTTGAGTATCCTCAATTTTCTTTCTTAAATGGTGTTCATTTATTACTTCTTTGAATCCATTTTGAGCCAAAATTTCAGAGACAATAGACTTATATTCGTTCAAAATTATGCGCTTAGAATCATAATCGCTTTGCTTGCTTTTAGTATCTCCAATAGCTGCATATAAGTCCCTTAAGTTCTTTCCAACTAATATCTCAAAAATAGCATTTCTAACTTGTACCGAGTCAGCTACAAAACTATTTTTATCGTTAGGCTTATAAATTCTTGTCCTATCTGGCTCTTGAGAGTGATAAATTAATCTAGCCAAATCATAAAACCCTAACTTAAATGACTTACCAGCGCTAAACAACTCCATCACTGGAATATCCAATTTATCCAGAAGCCAATCAGAAAAAATATAAGTTTCCGAGTTACTTCTGTTTACAGGTAAAGAAGCAGCCTTGGGATATTCTTCACCATTAATGGTGAATGCCTCGTCAGCTAAAATTTTGATTTTATTTTCTTTAAAATCACGCAGTAAGTTAAATTTCTGACCAGATAATTTAACGTCAAGTTCCACGTAATTATTGGTGTCATATACTATCTCTTTATGTTCTTCGTCACTACCTTCTATAAACTCATCAACTTTTCCACCTAAAGCGAAATAAATTAAATTAAGTAGAGTAGATTTTCCTGTTCCATTTGGACCTTCGATAACGCTAATTGCTCGGTCAAATTTTGGAGAAACATATCTATATTTATTACCAAAATAGCTTACTTGATTAATTCTTATTGAACCCATACACGAAGTCCCTTATTGGTGTATACCTTATCAACAAATGTCTTTAGCCCAACCACAGAGACTCTAGCCAAAGACTTTTTTAACCCATTAA
The DNA here is from genome assembly GCF_040308965.1 of Pseudoalteromonas sp. MER144-MNA-CIBAN-0113. Taxonomy (NCBI): domain Bacteria; kingdom Pseudomonadati; phylum Pseudomonadota; class Gammaproteobacteria; order Alteromonadales; family Pseudoalteromonadaceae; genus Pseudoalteromonas; species Pseudoalteromonas sp. MER144-MNA-CIBAN-0113. Next base: position 1,624 of record NZ_JBEOOG010000079.1, on the reverse strand, counting down.
TATTGTTTAGTTCTTCTTCAAAAACTTTCTTATCAAAAAATTCTTTAGGGATGCTTTTTTTTAAAATCTTTACATTTAGCACCTCTGGCGATTTAGTTTTTATGAGTTCAATAAACCCCTTAATTTCAAGAGTTAACAATAGCTTATATACATCTTTTGCGTGAATTGTTCCATTAGTGTATGAGGCGTATAACAAATCCTTGTCTCGTACATTAGCAATATGCGATTCAGGATTTTCATTTAAAATGCTAATTATTGAGTTAGAAGAAATAATATGTATTAAATATGACAATTTTCGATGATCATTGAACAAACGGCTCTTCTTTGCCGAAAACTGATCCAAACAAAGAATTAACAAATAAGTCATGTAGTAGTAGTCTTCACCTAAAAGGTGACTAAGCTTTCTTACTTTTTTAGTATCCATCTTCAAAGCCTATACAATATCGTCAAAAGCTAAAAAACAATCGTCAAATAAAGATAAAACGATACCTTTTAGACTAGTACGATCATTGATGCGTATTTTGTACGTTTTTTTCCAGTCACTTATTTGTTTTTCAGTAATACTAACTATTTCCTCAACTATCTGATCTAGCTCTTCTTCCGAGTATTTCTTCGTATGATCCAGTGATAGCTGCTCTATAAATTCTTCACCGATTTCGAAAACTTTATATCTTAAAGATACATACTCTCTTCCAAATTCAGCACCAGTAATGCGCTTTGAATTTGTAGCCTGCCGACTTAATCGTTTTAAAGTTTTGTTGGTGATTACATCAGACACAGCTTTGTATTTATCTTTCAAATTCCGAAAATCTTCATTCTCTAAAGTGTCAAATGCTTTCCAAGCAGGGTCTATAGGTTTATCACCTTCAATATTACTGCCAACTTTTAAGAAAATATTTTCGATATCAGAGGGGTTAATAAAGCGACCCATTTTAGTTTTACTAAATTGCCTTTTTTCAAGAAGCCCTCTACAAGCCTGCAATATTAATTCTTCTTTTCCTTTATGATGTGTTATTGAATAATAACTTTGACATTCTTTAATTTTATCAACAGCTACGCTATCTAAATACTCATCAGATTCATCAAATACCCATTCTATTTGTGATAAAAATGACTGAAATCGCTCATCGCTCCATTTCGAGACTTTGGAATAAAAACCTGAGTATCCCTCAACATCACCATTTTCATCCAAAACCTTATATTGGTTACGGTATTCTTCTAGAAAAAGTGCTTTTGAAACTTTAATTTCTTCATCAGTCAAATCACCATCGTTAACTATGCTTTGTAAAATAGAAAATTCTTTTTCTTTTTTCACACTAGTTACATCAATACCAAATTCAGATAAAAACTCTTTTTTAATTTTTTCTTTTCCTATTTTAGCGCAACAATAAACGGAAAATTTGAGTGCTCTATCATCCTCTAGAAACTTTAAGTGCTGATCTACAAAAGCAACAAGTGTATTTTTGATCGCGTGGCTATTGAAGCTAATAGCTTTAGAATAAGACTTATTTTCCTCTAACCTATATTCCGCTCCATTAGAGGACTCATGAATCGCCCCGAGTTCATCGGAGACCAGTTTGTTTAAGTCAGGCCACTTTACCTGACTCGTTTAAATTATCATAGT
>NZ_JBEOOG010000078.1:0-18665 GCF_040308965.1 Pseudoalteromonas sp. MER144-MNA-CIBAN-0113 | reverse complement strand
AAAGAAAATGGCAGGGCTAGACGATGATTATCGCTCAACCCTGTTAGAATCTGGGATTAAAATGCGCTAGCCGTGGCAGACCCACAAGCAAAGCTTATAATTTATCTAACAGCTTTGAACAAGATGCCTGTATAATGCGCAGCTCAAAATTACGAGGTGAATCATGAATCGCAGAAAAAAGATCATTACAAAATTTAATAACAAAGATAAGCGTGCTAATGCCAAGCTGCATAAAAGCAACAAACCGGCTTATGTTTCAAAAGCAGAGCGCGCAAAGCTTGCTGAGCAAGATGCCGAACAAGCAATTGAGCACGCGGCCAACGAAGTAGTGCAAACAAGCGTTTAATTGTTATTGCGATAGGGTGAGAGGCTTAAATTGAGTGTTAAAAAGCTTAAAGTGAGCCAAATAACGAACCGCCACATAGCAAACTACCCCACTTGCCACAATCAGTTCAAACGTTGCTAAATACTGTATTTGTTTAACAAACTGCAAATCAATACCCTCTGCATGCATCCATGCGGCAAGTTTAAATAACGCGGTAGCACCAATGACCATAGGAAAAGTAAACGCAGCGTAACCTGGGCAAAATGGACGGCGCAATAATTTAAAAAATGCGACGTAAATTATAAAGGTCATCAGTACCGCAATTCCAAATAACAAGCCAATAATAACCGGTGACGGCTCGCTGATAACTGTAAAGTAACCAGCTAACGATAAACTTGCTGGCGCCGCTAAAATAGCCAGTGTAGGTTGTGCAGCATCAGGAATGTGCGCAGCAAAAATGATCCGGTAAATCATCATAGGCAACATAACTGCATACATCAGCATGCCAAAATAAAGCGCCCCTTGTGCTAAAAATAGCAGAGCCGGATTCCCTGAAAACGCGACATCGGCAACAATGATCCCAACCGGCGGTACAAACCAGCTTGGCACCATATGCTCAATTTTAAATTCAATCACGCGATGAGCAATAAAGCTTATTAAAGACACCAAATGCAATAAAAATGCACCAACCCAAAGCACATCTCCCGCAAGAGAGTAAAGCTGCCCTAAAGAATTAGACACCACTAAAGTAGCCATAGCAAAAGTAGGCACCACACTTCCCACAAGCGGATGGGCTAAATCGGCTTTAAGCAGCTGAGGATGTAATAAAAACTTAAGTGTTAACAATAGCAATAATACGCTCGCAATAGCGGCACCGGCATATTGTGCTACGCCATTTAGGTTAACCATACTCTCCCAAGCCCAACCTAGGCTGGCAATACCTAATGCCAAACCGCCCATTGGTGTTGGTGCACCAGATACTTTTGTTTTTATATGTTTAAACATCTCTATTCCACCCTGTGGTTGTAACTTACAGAGAAGTTTACGCTTGCATTTTGTTAAGTTAAATCTAATTATATAGAACACACGTTCAGGCAAACTAAACATAGCATAATGAATATTTCACTTAAGCAACTTAAAGTATTTGTAGGCATAACCCAGCACAGCTCCCTTACAGCAGCGTCTGAATCATTGTTTCTATCTAAAGCGGCGGTGAGTATGGCGCTTAGCGAACTTGAAAAGCAGTTAGGCCATCCATTATTTGATCGTGTAAATAATCGCTTATTATTAAATCAAGAAGGGCAAAAACTACTGCCCCTTGCTGATGAACTATTAAATCGGGCAAATACTATCGATGACTTGTTTTTAGACAACGCTCCTGCCAGCGGAACTTTAAAAATTGGTGCCAGCGACACGATTGGTAATCATGTATTGCCTGCTTTGTTAAGCAAATTTAGAGCGCAGCAACAGCATTACTCGCAACAAATACTGATTTCCAATTCGACGCTTATTTGTCAAAAACTTATAGATTACGAGCTCGATATAGCACTTATTGAGGGCCAAGCCCACCAAAGCGATTTAGTCTCTAATGTGTTTAGTCAAGACACCATGTGCATAATTGCGCCGCCATCCCACCTTTTAGCTAAAAAACCACAGCTTAGTTTTAATGACTTAGCAAACAGTCAATGGGTATTAAGAGAGGCCGGCTCTGGCTCACGCTCATTCTTTTTACAAAACCTTGCTACGCATATCGATAATTGGAGTCAAAGCTTTGAGCTCAATACCACAGAGGCATTGATCAACAGCGTTGCAGAAGGGTTAGGGCTGGGGTGTTTATCGTCACTCGCGGCACAGTACGCTTTAAACGATGGCCGCGTTACGCAGCTTAACTTAAACCACTCCATGCAAAGGCAGTTTTGGTTAGTGATGCATAAAGACAAATACAAAAACCCACTGTTAACGCAGTTTATAGAATTTTGTCACAAGCAAACTTAAAAATTAATGGCAATAAACCGTCAGACTCGATTAACCTAAAATCGAATCTGACGGCTGGTACTAACTTACTCTCTCATCTTAAAACGCGTAACTCATGGCTAAATTTATAGAGCGCCCCTGCCCAGCTAATTGATTAAAGCCTTGCGACATATCTTGTTTAAATTCTGCAATACTTACGCCACCTAATGGTAATTCATAATACTCATCAAGCAGGTTGGTAATATCAACACTCACGGTCAATGCATCCCAACTGGCTTTAGAGCTTAAATTAAGTAAATGATACTGCTCAGTTTGGTTTTCTAGGCGGTTGCTATCTACGCGGGTTTTACTATCGACCCACTGCCACGTGAGAGCGTTTTCAAAGCGGCCAACTTGCTGGTTAATCGCTAATTGGGTTTGCAGCGGCTTAATTTGATAAAGCGGCTGATTAGTATCGTCGCGCTTACCACGGGTGTTGCTAATATTAGCTTTTAACGACCAGCTACCATACTGCTTAGACTCATGCAGTGCTAAAACCGCATCTAGCTTTACACCATAAAGCCTGGCATCTACGTTATTAAACATAAGTACATTACGAGTATTGGCAGCAAGCGCTGTGCGGTTAAAGCTTCTTACTCTGTTGACGTCAATATAATCATTTACATCGCTCACCCAAGCGTTAGCACTTATACGCCAGCTGTCGTCTTTTGCCATACGGGTGTACGTGCTGCTAAGCGTGTGTGCGGTTTCTGGTTTAAGGTTTATATTACCAATATAGCCGTTGCCATCGCCGTACCAACCTATCATAGTGGTGGCCATATTACCTACGCCCCAGCTGTAGCGTTCGTATAAATTAGGCGCACGATTTTTACGGGTTAAGCCAATTTGTAACTCGTCATTATTACTTAGTTGATAATTAATCAGCACGTTTGCATCAACTAAATTATCTGTTTGTTTTTTACTTTGGTTATTAAAATTTTTAGCGGCCATTGCATCGCTTGGCATCGCCATGGCCATCGCATTCATTGCAGCCATGCCTGGGTTATATGCTTGCACATCATCAGTGTTGGTCATTACATTTTCAAATCGAATGCCTGCATTTAACCACCAGCGAGTATTTAGTTGGCTTTCATATTCAGCAAGCAAAGCAATACGCTGACGTCGGCCATTATTAATATTTTTATAGTCATTTGGTCCCATCATCATTGAGCCTTCAACCGCAGGCCACCAATCATCAATATTCATATAATGGTACTCTTGGGCGAGTAATAACTGGCTGTTGTTATCAAGCGCTAATCGCCATTTTAACTGAGTGCTTATATCTTCGGCGTCGGTTTTCATTGGCATTTTTCCGGTTTTTTCTGCGCTGAAAAAGCCCATTTCATGCTTTACGCTATGCCAATTTAACTGCGTTTCAAGCTCACTGTTTGTAAAAGCACGCTTATACTGGGCAACAGCGCCATAGCTGGTGTTATCTGTCATATCCATATATTGGTTAGCAAAGCCTTGATAGGGTATTTTTTGATGGCTTAGCTTAATAACTAATTGTTGCTTATCATCGCGCATGGCAGCACTTAAACTATGGTTTTGCGCGCGGTACAGGGTATCGAGCACTAAATCGCCGTTACCATCTTCATAACTGTTAGCATCGCTAAACGCACCTTGATAATTAAAACTGAATACGTCGCTGGCAATGCGCATGCCCGCGCCTACCTTTTTGCCGTTATCTAGCGTATTGTATTGGGCTGATACGTAGCCAGAGTGCCAGCCAAGTTGCTTGCTTTCACTGTACTGAGGTGAAATAGAATTAACCGCGATCACCCCTGCAATATTATCGCCACCGGCGCTTACTGGAGAAATACCCGCAATTACTTTGTAGCTACTAATTTGATTGGCTGAAATATACGACAGTGGCGGGTTCATTTGGTTAGCACAGGCGGCGGTGATTTGCGCCCCATCAACCAGTACCGCCACTCTATCGCCCATTAAACCATTTAAAACAGGTAAGTTAGCCATGCCACCGGCGGCTGAAAAGTCCACACCTAAATCAGTTAATAACGATTCAGATGAACCTAACGATAGGTGTTTGTTTTGTGCTTGACCGTGCACTTCAATAATTTCAATTGAGGCGTCATCTGCAAAGGCAACAGGCGATAGTACGCCACTTATAACAAGTGCCAAAGGCGATAATAAATAGGAGGTTAGGGGATTTTTTTTATCTGTCATTATTGATTTACCACAAAAGTTTTGTGGGTAAATTATACGTGCTGCGGCAAGTTAAAAAGCGCGACATATTGTCGCACTTTGTTAACTTTTAACCCTGTTCGTCATCAAAAATGTCTTCTATTTTAAGTTTAAACAACCTTGCGGCCTTAAAAGCCAGTGGCAAGCTGGGATCGAACTTGCCCTTTTCAATGGCATTAATCGTTTGGCGAGAAACATCCAACAGCTCGGCCAACTTTGCTTGAGTGAAATTATGCTCGGCTCTTAACACTTTTAATCTATTTTTCATTCATCACCTGCGCAATAGTGTTTATTAAGCACATACACACTAATTAAATACACCGCTCCCATTAAAAACATTAAGTCGGGTATTTGCGCTTTAAAATCAATTAAACCACTCAATTGTAAATTGGTGTATGCCAGTCCGCCTACTAACACTGCACCTAAGGTAAACCCCATGGCACTGAGATGTATTTTTTGCATTAATTCATCCATGCCTTGCAAATAGCGCTTGTTGGCTAAAATCATCCCTACGCCAGCAGCCAAATTTATAATAATAAAAAAGCCACTAATTAGCGCTGAACGATCCCAGATTAAAGTGGGGCCAAAGCTGCAAATAGCTAAAGTAAAAAGCCATATTAAGGTCCATTTAGCTAGGTAACTGGTATTTTTAATTTGGCGTTGTTTTAAATTTAATTCTGCTTTCATTGCCTTTATCCTGTTTTTAAAAGTAATGTTTACTTTACAAATATCATTCATGCCTTACAAAAAGTCAAGTTAACATTACATTTTAAATTTAACACTGCTTATTTTTGATTGCGTTAATACTTTGCTGAACTTACTTAACCATCCTTTGGTTGGCTTAAGTTAAATTTTATTCATCTTAAATTATGGTTTAGCCCATGACGAAAGAGAGCTTTTAATTTAAAATGCACGCCTCTTTACTCCTCATTTCCACATTCAACTAAATAAGCGTGTGTGCTTTATTTTTAAACGCACTGGCGTTTAGTTTGTTATTAAATTTTATTTATTATCTTCAAGGATTTTATATGGCCGTTGATACTACATCGCCGTCGGGTCAGCCCAATAGAACCGCTATTTTAATTGTGCTGGCGTTGGGTACTTTTATTTTGGGGTTATCTGAATTTTCTATGATGCCTATGTTGCCATTAATTAGTGAGGCATTTGGCAGTACCCCGTCACAAAGTGGTTATGCTATTAGTGCTTATGCTCTTGGGGTGGTGGTTGGCGCACCCATTTTAATGTTGGCAACGGCAAATATGCGAAAACGACGAGCGCTATTATTATTTTTAAGCTTAATGTGTATTTCAAACAGTTTAAGTGCATTAGCGACCTCGTTAGAACAACTGGTGCTGTTTAGGTTTTTAAGTGGCCTTCCCCATGGCGCTTATTTTGGTGCCGCGTTATTACTGGCCTCTGATATAGCACCGCAAGGAAAACGCGCTAGCTTTATGTCAAAAGTGTTTATGGGCTTAACCATAGCCACTATCGTTGGTGTGCCGGTGGTGACATTGGTTGGGCAAAATCTTAGTTGGCGTTATTGCCTCGCTGCGGCTGGGGTGTTGGCGTTTATTGCCTTTATTTTTGTGTATAACGTGGTGCCTAATGTTAAAAACACCCATACCTCTAACTTACTCAACGAATTAGGGGTGCTAAAAAACAAATTGGTTTGGTCAATATTAGGGATTGTTATTATTGGCTTTGGTGGCGTATTTTGTATTTATACCTATGTGGCCGATACGATCTTAGAGGTCACTCAGAGCGCGCCCTATACAATTTCAATTGCTATGGTGATGTTTGGTATTGGCTCTACGCTCGGTAATTACATGCTAGGTAAAGCTGCCGATAAATCAGCGATAAAAACCACCGGATTTACGCTTGCCTCTACTATTGTTTTTGCATTTGCATATGTAAGTGCCAGCTATAATATTTATCTGCTGTATGCGGTTATATTTTTTATTGGCTGCAGCTTAGGGCTATCAACCTTAGTGCAAACGCTATTAATGGATGTATCACCTAATGGTCACGCCATGATTGGGGCATTAGTGCAGTGTGCGTTTAATATTGCAAATGCTATTGGACCTTGGGTTGGCGGCATTGCTATTGCAAAAGGGGCAGCGCCAAATCAAACAGGCTATGTTGCTGCGGCTTTATTTTTAGGTGGGCTGTTAATGTGGCTGCTTAGTTATATACAAATTAGCGGCAACAAAACTAAACAGGCACAGCCTTGTTAATAAAAACAAAAAGAGCCGCTAAGCGGCTCTTTTTACATTTTACTCTTTAGCGTATTAAACGCTAATAGATGACATATCAATAACAAAACGGTATCGCACATCAGAGCGTTCCATACGCTCATAAGCGGTGTTAATTTCGTCTATGTTGATCATTTCACACTCTGGCAGTACGTTGTGCTCACCACAAAAATCAAGCATTTGCTGTGTTTCTGCAATGCCGCCAATTAAAGAACCAGCCACACGACGACGACCCATTAAAAGAGGAACTGTGTTTAGCTCATCTACTGGGCCTACTTGGCCAACAATCACTAACGTGCCATCAATATCAAGTAGCGGTGTATACAGTGATAGGTCGTGCTTTACCGGTATAGTATCAATGATCACATCAAACGCTGATTGTGCATTTTTCATTTCATCATCGTTGTTCGACACTAAATAGTGCTGTGCACCTAGCTCAATAGCATCTTCTTTTTTAGATTCAGTGCGGCCAATAACCGTAACCGTTGCCCCCATTGCCACGGCATTTTTAACCGCCATATGGCCAAGCCCACCAAGGCCGACAACTGCAACGCGGCTGCCTTTTTTAACACCCCATTTGTGCAGCGGAGAGTAAGTAGTAATGCCAGCGCACAATAAAGGCGCCACTCGCGATAGCTCTAGATTTTTAGGTACTGAAAGCACAAACTCTTCGCGAACTACAACATGCTTAGAGTAGCCACCTTGTGTCATTTCACCGTTTATTCTATCTTTGCCACTGTAAGTGCCAACCATGCCTTCACGACAAAATTGCTCTTCGTGATTATGACATTGGTCGCAGCTTTGACATGAGTCAACCATACAGCCTACAGCAACGGTATCGCCTTGCTGATATTTAGTAACATCGCTACCAACCGAAATTACTTTACCAACAATTTCGTGCCCTGGTACTAATGGGTATTTACTGCCACCCCAATCGTTTCGCACTGCGTGTAAGTCTGAATGACAGACACCACAATATAAAATCTCTATTGCTACATCGTTATTTCGTAAATCGCGGCGCTCAAAAGAAAACTCTGTAAGTTCAGAACCTTGGCTTTTTGCTGCATATCCGACTGTTTTCATAATAACTCCATAGTTTATTAAAATTTATAACTCACACAGTATGCATTATCAGCTCTGAACATGAACTGACGTAGCAACTGCAAAAAACCCAGCATAATGCTGGGCTATTTTTATCAATTACTGCACCACAACGGCGTTTAACTCGTCAATCAGAGCTTTAATACGCTGGGCATTTTTGCCTAAATCGCTTTTACCAATGCGAGATTTACTGCGTATGTCTACCACACGCTTACTGCCTTTGTCGTTAATACGCACGACAACATCATCTTTAAAGCCAAACCAGGTTGTGGTGTCTGTGGCTTCAACAATACCATTATTAACATCACTATTAACCAGTTCCCAACCAAGGTTTTCAATGGCTTTTGTTGTGGCTGCCACTAACTCTAGTTGCGTTTGGTTGTACTCGAGCGGTTTTAGCTCTGGGTATGCTTTTCGTTGTTGCGCTGCAGTTTCTTCACCCGCGTAAGCAACAGGGTTGGGTGCATCAGCACGCAAAGGCACAACCGCAACAAACTCAGGTGGGTTAATTAAATCGGTAGAAATATCATGAATTGGCGGAACACTTTTTGCGGTATTCATCATGTTAAGCGGCATTGCAATAGCAACAGCTGCAAAAATAACCGTGATCACTGCACTGGCTAGGCTTACTGTTTTACGCATGAATAGCACTTGAACTAATAATAAGGCTAATGCTGCCCCACCAACATACACGCCTAATCTAAAACCAGCAAAGGCAGTGCCTAGTTCAACAATATTAAATTTATAAAGGGGTCCTGGTAGCACCACCATTAAAAAAGCGATAAGCCCAACTAAGGTCACTAAATGTTTCATTGCCTACTCCGTTATTGTTATATGGTTATTGTTTTTTAAACAGCTTTATACTGTTAACACTCCAATTTAGATTACTATGACCGATAAGTATCTATAAAGTCATAATTTATTGCTCTTTTAAAGTAGATAACTTGACTCCTTGGTAAAAATCAACAAACTACGGGGGTAAAATTATCAGGGTATTATTATTTATGAAAACAGAGATTAGTTACCGATTTGAGTCATCACAAGTGGCTAACCGCTTTTTACACGAATTAAAAGATTGGCCAGTCAATGACGTAAAAACACGCCTTTTCAATGGCGGCGACAGCGTTAAAGTAAGCTACGAATATGATGAAAGCGGATTTGATTATACCGTTGCCGAACTTGATGATTTAGCTGAGCAACACGGCGGGCAAGAGGTATCGAGTTAAATCGACTTAAACCTAATCTGGTTACGTCCCTCTTTTTTTGCTTGATACAATAACTCATCTGCTGTTTTAATCACCGATTTAGGTTGTATATTTTGCTCAATTATACTGTTTGCATTGATACTCACGCAGCCAATACTAATAGTTAGCTGATTTTGTATATCAGAGCCAATATGATCAATATGTAAATCAATAATGGCGTTTAACAACAAGTTTGATACCTCAACACCTTGTTCATCACTGAGTCGATTAAATAAAAGAATAAACTCTTCGCCACCGTAACGAGCTGCCACCCCCTGATAAAGCAACGCTGTTTTATTTAAAACATTAGCCACTTTTTGCAGTGCGGCATCACCCGCTTGATGGCCATACACATCATTAAATTGTTTAAAGAAATCCACATCAACCAGTAATATCGTTAAAGTACTACGCTCATTTTTTGCTTCGCTCCACTGCTGATCAAATATTTCATCAAATGCACGACGATTAAATAAATGAGTGAGCCCATCTATTTTACTAATTCTCTCAAGCTCTTTATTTTTTTCACTTATTTGCATAAACAAAGCGTTAAAACCTTTAATCAGAACTTGCAGCTCTAAAAACTGATTACTCATTCTTAATGGGCTTAACGTGTTACGAAGTAGCATTTTATTTAATGCCTCAGCTCCGCTTATTAAAGGACGAATAAAATAACGATTAATAATAAATAAGCCCAGCAACGAAATAAGCAAAAACATTAATAGTGTTAACAACAAATCACGGTCTAATAAAGTAGGTAGTTGTTGATGATAATGTTTAATATCTATCAGCATAAGTGGCTCATTATTAATGTCGAGTAACACTCTTCGCCTTTGAGTAGCAATTTTACCGCCTTGTAAGCTACCCGTTAATTTTTTTAGGTGCGTATCAAACTGTCCATCGGCTGGAATAGAGTGGGTAAGGTCAACCTGTGACACACTGGCAATTTTTTGTATAAACGATGGGCGTACTTTTCTTATAAAAACCATAGCGCCAATTTGTTCACCCGTGTTATTGGTTTTTCTGATCATATGAGATGCAAACATCACTGGTCCATATTGCGTTTTTAAAAAACCAGAATGTTGTAAGCTGTTATTTTGTGGGGTGATATAGTTGAGAGGTAAAATTGATTTATTTTTTTTGTGTGTTTGTAAGTTAAATTCAGGGGCATCAAAATCATTAACTTGTACATAATTATGTGTTTTAGAGTAAACCAAATTAAAGTTCATATCATAAATAAATACGCCATCAATTTTCAACGATTTAAAGGTATCATCAACAAAGTTTGAGCTAATGTAACGAGAGCCTAGCGTTTGTAAAAACTCATAACTATCGTCCCACACAGCGTAATCATAATTTAGCGTTTTTAAAAATACAAACTCACGGTCTAAGGCAATTTTTACGCTTAGTAACTCTCTGTTTTGGTAATCTTCAATACTTTGCTCAATGTTAGGTAAACTAAAAAAGTAGCGATAACCAACTAGTAAACCAGTGACCATGGTCATTAAAATTAATATGCTTGTTATTACAAAGTATCTAAGTGACATAAGCTCTGCATTTTAGTATTTTAGGTACAGCTGCATGTAAGCTTTAAGTTTAAAGCTTACATGCACTTTGTTGAAATAGGTATTACACAACGTATTAAAGACCCCTTATTAACTTCACTTTCAACCTCTATAGTTCCGTTGTGCTCTTTAAGTATGTTGTAAACTATAGCCATTCCCATACCAGTGCCTTGGCCTACGGGTTTAGTAGTAAAGAAAGGATCGAATATTTGTTTTAGTGTGTCGCCATCCATCCCACAGCCGTTATCTGCCACCTCAATATAAATATTATTTTTATTAGCAAACAGCTTAATGGTGATTTTTCCCTGCTGATCGAACTGGCTATCACAGGCGTGTTTCGCATTAATTAATAAGTTTACAAATACTTGTTTCATCGATGATAAATTACACTGTGTTAAAGGTATTTTTTCTATATGTAACTCTATAGCACACGTTCCTAACTGGTTGTCGAGTAGTTTTAGTGTGCCATTGAGTGATTCTGTAATATCTGCCATTGCAGTTACGTTGTCTTTTAGGCTTGCAAAGTCGACAAGGTTACTAACAATATGAGCGATACGCTCTAATCCCTCTTGGGTATCATCAACTAAGTCATCAATATCGTCCACAATAAAGCTTAAATCGTTCTCTTGATTGAGCTGAACTAAAATAGACTCCAACTGCGATACTGAAATCGATTTATCTACAAATTTTTGAGCCGCCGTCATTAACGACACCAGCACGGGCTTTATAAATTTTATACTTTCTACATTACTGGTTATATAAGCAAGCGGGTTATTTATTTCGTGGGCCATCCCAGCAGAGAGTGTCCCTAGCGTGGCCATTTTTTCACTTTGCATTAAGGTTATTTGTTGGTTTTTAACCGTTTCGAGCTTTTCTTCCAGCTCTTGATTAACAATAAACAATGCCCGTGTTTTGTCTTCTAGTAGGGTTTCTAATTGATCTCTGGCTGATTTTTCGCGCAAATACGCTTTTTTATAATTGTAGTCGTCTTCAGCCATGGGGAGTCTCATATTTTATTTCAATTAAACACGAATCAAACCCATCATGCATACACTGGGCATGATTAAGTTTAGCATCAACCCCATAATGAGCCGCAGCACCAAAAATAAGCCCTTCGGCGCACATACAAAGCTGTCGCTTAGAGTTGTAACGCATTAAAATAAACCCGTCTTCAATAATTTGGGCGTCAATTTCAGGTAAATTAGGCTCATGATAAAGCTTAGCTACTTCAACATGAATTACTTTATCAATACCAATAATGAGATCAGCAAAACAATTAAAGTTAGCAACAATGCTTGGATGACGTGCCTTTAAGTGAGAAAATAAATACTCTCCAAAGGCCTTTAATACCTCTGGCATAGACATAGAAAGTGCAGTGGCTACATCTTGGGCTAAACCAACTATTTCTTCATCTGGATAACTTTCTGCAGAAATATAAACACGACCCTCCGGTGCATTTTTTTCAAGTAAGTCGTCCCATGCAGCCATGCCACATTTTTCAATAACCAGTGCTTCAAGCCCTCTAAAGATAACGCCTTTCATGCATCTTCCCTCTATTATCACTTTTAGATTGTTAGCTGCATCTTCAATTAGTTACAAACGCTTGCTACCTTACTGCTCATATGTACACTAGGGTAATAAGTCTTACCCAGTAAAATATCAGCATTAAAGTAATAATAGTTTAGTCGCTTGTAAAACGCCCAAAAATGTTCGTTATTTGTATGGTCAACGTTTAACATTAAGTGACATTAAGGAAGCGTGATCACATTCTGCTTTTTACTCTATTGGTGGCAACGCTATTGGCAGGATCGTCTGGCCAAAAATGTTTGGGGTAGCGCCCTTTCATCTCTTTTTGTACCTCGCGGTAACTACTATTCCAAAAATGTGCTAAGTCTTGGGTTAACTGTAATGAACGCTTGCCTGGCGATAACAACTCCATTAGCAATGCTAATTTACCGTTAGCTAGCATAGGTGTACTGGTTAAACCATATACCTCTTGCATGCGCACACTAAGCTTGGCAGGTCCATCAAGTTGGTATTCAATTTTTATGTTAGAGCCACTTGGTACTGTTAGTCGCAGTGGGAGTAAAGATTTTAGCTCGCTTTGCTGTTGCCAATTAAAACAGTTTTGTAGTGCCTCAAAATAATTAAACTTTTTAAGTTGCTCAAGGGTTTTAATATCTTCAAGGTATACTCCTAACCAATCACCTGCTGTTTCAATGAGCTGCTGCTGATTAATAACAGGAAACTGTTCTGGCATCAATTTGCTGGCTAGGCACATTCTAATAAGTAACTGCTCACTTTCTTTTTGCTCGTAAAACAGTGAAAAGCCCTGCTTGGCAAACACACTAAGCCATGCCTTGGCACGCTCTGTTTTATCAAGCTTATGTTTACTTGGTTGGCTGCTAAGGGTAATTTCTCCAAGTTTTACTTCATCTTGATGAATAAACCTAGCAGCTTTTTCATCAAACTCGCAGCGGGTCAACTCAGTGAATAAATGCGGTAAATACTCTTTAAGTGCTACTGGATTTAGCGCCGTGGCCGCAAAAACTCGCCCGCCTTTGTGTCCGCCCATACTGGCAATAGCTATATATTCGTCATTATGCCAGTAGTCAGGGTTTAGCTCGGCGCCTGCGCCATTAGCAAGTAAGTAGCCATTACCGCGTTTTTTAGCGATGCGATCTGGATAGCCAAGCGACACTAATAAGCTTAAATGATCGGTGTTTAAGTCTGTTTTGCTGTCGGTAAATTTTAAGCGTTTTAACCAATAATTTAATTGCTGCTTAAACACCGGATGTGGTCGTTGTTGTTGACTATGCAGTGCTAGGTTGAGCTCATTGGCAGTGTTAACTCGGCTTTCTAGTAAGGCCACTAAATAAATAGCTAAGCGATAAACCCCACTTAACCGTGGCTCTAACATTTGCGCTTTTAATAACATATGCGCTAAGCGAATATCGGCACCAAAGCCCAACATTTTACTGCCCAGCGTGGTGAGCTTACCGTTACTATCTATGGCTTCAAGCATAGATAATAAATTAGTAGCTTGGCTGCATTGTTGCTCACTCGGCGGGTCAAGTAAGGTGAGTTCACTAATGCTTGCGCCCCACTGCTTTGCCTCAAGCATCAGTTGGCTAATATCTGAGGTAAGAATATCAGGGTTATCGTGGCTGTTTCGTCTCTCAAAAGTTTGTTTTGAACCTAACCGGTACACAACCCCTGGTTCTATTCGTCCTGCACGCCCTGCGCGTTGTACTGCCGATGAACGCGATATACTTTGCGTAGTAAGCTCAGTCACACCAGTTTTTAAATTAAAGCTGGCTGCACGGCGCTTGCCGCTATCAACAACAATTCTAATACCTTCAATGGTTAAACTTGTTTCGGCAACATTGGTCGTTAATACTACTTTTCGCATCCCTTGAGGCGCAGGTGAAATTGCAGCTTGTTGATTAGCTTTATCTTGTTCGCCAAATAATGTGGCAACAATACAATTACTGGGCAAGTCGCTCAGCGCTTGCTGCACTCGCAGTATTTCACGCTGGCCGGGTAAAAATACCAGCGCACTGCCGGTTTGCTCATTGAGTGCTTGTTTTATAATAGCGGGGATGGCATCAAGCCAGCGGCTTTCATCTTTTATTGGGCAATATATTTCGTCAATGGGGTAACTTCGCCCGCTTGACTGAATAACTGGGCAATTAAAAAATGCGGTATAACGATCGCTATCGAGGGTGGCCGACATCAGCATAATGGTTAAATCTTCACGTAGCGCCGCTTGCGATTCTAAAGCAAAAGCCAGCGCGGTATCTGCTGCGATAGAGCGCTCATGAAACTCATCAAAAATCAGTAAATCAACATCACTGAGCTCAGGGTCATTTTGTAACATGCGTGTCAGCATGCCTTCGGTGACTATTTCAAGGCGCGTGTTCGCACTTACTTTACTCTCACCTCGCACCCGTAAACCAACACTTTGTCCAAGGAATTCGTTTTGGCATTGGGCTAGGTAATTGGCAATATTACGTGCAGCTAAGCGCCGAGGCTCCAACATCACTATGTGTTTATAATGCCCATCGCGCATAAGCTGTAATGGCAACCACGTTGATTTACCTGCACCAGGCGGCGCTTGCAGTAAGGTGATTGAGTTGGCTTTTAATGCATCAATGAGTGAGTTATATATTTCTTGAACCGGCAGCACGCTATTTACCCTAAATTACTTTGCCGCCATTGTAGCAAAAATTAGCAGTTATTTATGTAGGGTACGACTATGTGCTTGGCTGACCATTTCATCTAATATTTTAGCTTCTTGTTGCTGCGCTTGGCTTTGAAAAGCGCGGTGCCTGTTGCTTACTATCCCTTCTATGCCTTTGGTAAAGCTCATTTGCTTAAAACAAGCTTGCTGTTGACGTAATTCATCTTGCTGTGAATCATTAATCCGCGCTTGTTGCTGCGCTGACAAACCAGACAAAATGCGTTTCATCCCTGATAAATTTTGTAAGCTTAGCGCCGAGCTCATTTGCTGGTTTTTATCCATACTGTTTATGTGCTGCTGTAGCTGCGATAGTCGCTGCTGCTCTAAGTTACTTCTTTGTTGTAATTGAGTTTGCTCGGCCAGCATTTTATCTAATTTTTGTTGTTGTAATCCTAAAAATTTATTAAGCATTCAGTTCACCCATCACTGCATTTAACTGATTCACTGACTGTGAGAAATCCACTTGTTCGTTCAATCCTTGGCATAAAAATGATTCGATTTTTGGATACAAATTTACCGCACTGTCGAGTTCCGGATCTTTACCTGCCTGATACGCCCCTAAAGGTATAAGCTCATGTACTTGCATATAGCGGCTATAAAGTTTTTTCAATTTATAACAAAAGCTCAATTGCTCATCGCTCACTATATTTGGCATCACTCGACTAATCGATGAACCAATATTAATGGCCGGATAGTGGCCCTTTTCGGCTAATGTGCGATCCAATACTATATGGCCATCAAGAATTGCTCGGGCATTATCGGCTATTGGGTCTTGTTGATCATCCCCCTCAGCTAATACCGTATAAATGGCGGTCATGCTGCCTTTGCTTTTTTCACTATTACCGGAGCTTTCAACCAACTGGGTTAATTTACTAAATACCGATGGCGGGTATCCTTTGGATGCAGGCAGCTCACCTACCGATAAACCAATTTCTCGCTGTGCTTGCGCATAACGGGTTAATGAGTCCATCAACAGCAATACATTTGAATTTTTATCTCTAAAATAGGCCGCCAATTTATGGCTAAGCTCGGCCGCTTTAATACGCAATAAGGGAGAATCGTCTGCAGGGGATGCTATTACAATGGCTTTTTTTAAGCCTTCTTTACCAAGGCTTTGCTCAATAAAAAAATGCTCGGCTTTTTAGAAAGCTTAAATGAATCGCACAACCAGCGCGATGGCTTTTTGGTGAGTTTAGGCCTGCAAGGTGGCAAAGAAGGCTTAGCACAATTAACCGCGTTGCTGCCTGCTGATATAAACTCGCTCACTACAAAATTATTACACCAGCTTGAGCTAAAAACTAAAACCTGCAAAATAATGAATGAACGCTCAGGGCAATTACTGTCAAGCCAACGTCGGTTGTTACAGCGTTTAACTGGCGGTGAAAACAAACAAGCGTACCCAGAAATGCCTTTATAAATACGTTACATAAAGGCTTTTCCTTGTTTAGTCACTTTGCGCCATATTTTTACTTTACTCCTATTATTACCTTTTAAAACCCTATCTTGAGTCCAAAAATAGTTATTCCGCTAAAACTTAGTATTATTAGCTTTTGTGCAACTTTGCGGCTAATTGTATTTATAATAAGCAAACAGCGGCTAACGTCACCTTTATTAGACTAAAGAATGATTGCTGCTGAACCTGCTGATTTTATGACCTTTTCGCTATTCTGCATGACAAGATCACACTGTAAAAACAAAACAATAAACCACTGAATTTAAAGATCTTTTAAATTTAACAAGCCAGTTACAATTAATCCCTTTGCTATTTTTGTTAACACTTACAAAGCGTTAAACTGGGCTATGCACGACCTTTTGCCTAATTACAATCTGTAGCAAGCTGTTTTACCCTGCGCACTCAACGTTCATTTGCTTTGTAAAAGCTGTATTTTTATTTTGAGTTAGCAACTAAGTTGCAGGAGAAGTCATGACCACCAAGCCGCTAGATGATAATTCATCTGATGCTATACCAGGAGCGGATACTCAAACCGTGTCCGATAGCTATGAAAATCTTCATAAGCCCAGCTCTGAGTTTGAAAGCCGCGACGCTTACCTAGAGCACGAGCTGCAAATTATGCAGCCAAAACGCTGGCGTCCAAATTTACCATTTAGAGATTATCGCTTTGAATTTGAAGACACCATTCCAGCGATGGCCGCTACTATAGGTAAAGTAGTCATGGTTGCAGCCATTGCTGCCACTTTTGCAGGCCCTTTGGGGTTGAGTGATGGCTTTGTACTTGAAAACGTACGCTACGAACTTTTAATTGTTTCGTTATTTATTTTACTATTTTCTGGCTTTATTTTACCGACCGCTAACTTAGCCGGTACTCATGGCCCACTCATTCCATTAATTCCTATTGTGGTTGCCGCGGGCGGACACCCTATGGCCTTTGGTTTACTCATAGGTGCCTTTGGATTGATATTAGCATTTAGTAAAGGCGGCAGTCTCATGGCCAAGCTCACCAGTAAAGGGGTGTGTGGTGGCCTACTCCTCTATTTAGGCTTTGTGGGTACCATTTCTCAGGTTAAAAAACTATTTGCATGGGCTGAAGAAATTCAAATGACCCATATTGCTTTTATCGTAATCTTAGCCACAATTTTACTTTATGCTTTATTGGAGCATTACAAAAAACGCTGGTTAGCCGTGCCACTGAGCTGTTTAATTGGTGGTTTTACTGCTTTTGCATTGGGCGCACCGTTTGAGTTTCATACCGCACCGGGCTTACCAAACATGAACCCTATGTACTGGTGGGGGGAAAACACTGGTTGGATGCTTGGTTTACCAACCGCTGAAAGCTTTGTAGTTGTACTTCCTTTTGCAGTTTTAGCGGTTGCTATGTGGTCGCCTGACTTTTTAGGCCATCAAGTCTTTCAAAAAATTAGTTACCCAGAGCGTACTGAAAAAGTACAAATGAATATCGACGATACCATGCTTAGTGCATCAACAAGACAAACCTTTGGCTCGCTATTAGGCGGTGCTAACTTTGCGTCATCTTGGGGCACTTACATTGTTCCTGCTGCTATTGCAAAACGCCCTATTCCTGCAGGCGCTATTTTAACTGCGTTATTTTGTATTATCGCGGGTGTTTGGGGCTATCCAATGGACTTAGCTATTTGGCAGCCAGTATTATGTGTTGCCTTAATTGTAGGGGTGTTTATTCCACTACTTGAAGCGGGTATGGAAATGACCCGTGAAGGTAAAACCACCCAATCAGCCGCCATTGTGGTGTTTGCATCAAGCCTAGTAAACCCTGCATTTGGTTGGTCACTAACTATGCTACTTGATAACTTGGGCCTTATTGGCTGTAAAGAAAGAAGCGCTGATTTATCGCGAATGAGTCGCTGGGTCATCCCACTTATAATGTTTGTATTATTAACCGGTGTAATGGCACTGGTAGGCATGCTGCCAGGCATTCCTGCGCTAATGCCTAGCTTTAGACATTAATTCCTTTATTAAACAGCAAAGCGAGCTTTAATAGCTCGCTTTTTTATTGTACTTATAAAAAACCAGCACAGTGTCCCTGCAATAACCCCCCCTGAAATAACAGTCCCTGAAATAATTACAAGCCACCCTGCAGAATTTTTATAAAGCTCGCCACCAGCAAAAAGAACTTACGCATCAAAAAAACATAACCAATTGATATATTGCGTATTCCGGTGATGGTGAACACCGATTCCGGTTTTATCGTGAACACTTAAATTCCACGCATTGGGTTCATGACA
>NZ_JBEOOG010000077.1:0-19016 GCF_040308965.1 Pseudoalteromonas sp. MER144-MNA-CIBAN-0113 | reverse complement strand
TCAAAATAGGAACTCGGCTATGGTTAATGCATCAATAAAAATAAATTAAAAACGAGTTATTCTACAGGCTCGTTATGCAACTAGAGTCCACCCACTTACGGAGAAAAATAAATGAAACGAGCAGTATTTACTACGTTGTTAACTCTTTTTATATCGATCGCATATGCAGAGACTGTTACAACAACTGATGGGAGGACAATAGTTTTAAATAAGGATGGCACTTATCAGATTCAAGGTGTAAAGACTAGTTCAAGTGATAGCATGGTCGAAGTATCTTCTCATCTTTTCGAGCATAATGTTGATAAGTATTCTCAAAAAACCATCCGTTTTATGCCTATCTTCACAAATAAGTCAGATAAAAATATTATTGCTCTTAAATTCACCACTAAATTTTTAGATCCATTTGGTAGGGTGGTATTAGAGATGAATGGCGACAGTGAAGAAAAAATCAATTCTAAGAAAAAATCTACGGCTAATTTATTCTATGTCTTTAAAGATAATCAGTTTATTGATGGGGAGAATTATGACAAGCTCCTGAGTACGGTGACAAATGGTACTGGTTCAATTAAAACTAGTGTTACAGCTATTGTGTTTGAGGGTGGTGAAGTCATTAAGCTTCAATAAGCTTAAAATATTGCATAACAAAGCTATCAAATTGACGGCTTTTCCGTCGCTTCTTTTGTGGCTTAACGCTACGCTACCACAAAACAATCGACTCCAAAGCCGCAATTTATAGCGGCGTTAGCCTTACAAGGAGTATGGTAGTGGAATCAACGTATATTTATATAATTATCGCTTGCTTAGTGATCTGGTTTATCGAGCATAAAGTAAACTTATCTACTTCGCACAAAGCGTTAATAGAAGATGGTGATAACGTTATAATTAATCCAACTATGTTGTCACGCTGCTATGGTTTTTCATCTAAAGTTGTAGCTAAATCTAATATTACAAAAATTCAACTCGCAAATAATTGTGTTAGTTTATTCACAGAAAGTAATAACGCCATAGATATTTGGTTACCTAAAAAATATTGCAGTAATGTTGCTGAACGTGCAGAGAAATATTTCAAAAATGCGAGTTTGGTAAAAGTGTAATGCTAACAAGGGCTTAAAACGGAAAAAATACAGTTGGCTATTTTCACTCCGTTCAATATTTTAGCTAACAATTTTTTGCCCTTAGCATTAAGGAGTTAATTTGGGTAGTCTATTGAAAATAACATCGCTACTTAATTTTTTAATTTATACCGTTGTGGCGATCTTTATTCTGATATCTCAGGGTGAATTTTATGAAAACCATTATTGGTTTTTAATTGCTTTTTTGGGTGTTTCTATAGCAGCGTCAAACTTAAAGCCCGTTAATGATGTACTTGTTGGTATTCTATTCTCAGGGCTTACAGCTAATCTCTTATTAGTTGCCTCGGTATCAACAGGTATAAAAATCAATAGTGCTACATTTTTGATTTTTTTCGGGTACTTATGCGCAGGCTGTTTTTCTGTATGGTTCTTTATCGCACGGAATAAGTATCAGAGTTTTAATGCTAACAAGTGACTATGGTGCTCAATGTCCTCTCATAGCACACAGGCATACTTCGGCAAAGAGCGATGAACGATCATTCAGGTGAGTCGTTTTTAACTTAGTAAGAATAAAAAGAAACCCTCCCTTTTTTACATAGCGAAATAACCTACATTAAGCATAAAATTTATAGCTGGTAATAACTTACACTATTTTTTATTAATATAAGTTAATAAAATGAGGGCATTTTCACGCTTGAATTTGGAAAGTGTTAACTGATAAAGCGGTTATATGTACAAGGAGTTATGGTGAAGAAATTCTTCAAATATCTAGGTTTTGGAATTTTAAGTGTTGTTATATTTTTCATTGGTATTGGAGTTGCTGAACACCTTAGTAAACTTAACCACTAGTTGTTTATTTTATTGAGCATATTTTTAGGAGTAGCCTTTGAAGTACATAACTAGATTTTTAGTTCTTTTACTGGTTGGTTGTAATAGTACTAATGAAGCGGCAAATTCAAGTACTGTATATACCAATGCACAAACAGATTTACCTGTTAAATGGGTTGTGAAGATTGAACCAAAATATCCTGAAGATGCGGCTAAAAATAGCGTAGAGGGCTACTTAAAATTCAAAGCAATAGTGAATGAAGTTGGTACGTTAAAAAGAGTTGAAGTAATTGAATCTGCTCCTAAAGGTGTATTTGAAAAGGAAGGTTTACGGGCTTTAAAGCTATGGCGATTTAAGCCTGCGTTATTAAATGGTAGGCTGGTTAAGGTTGAGTACGCTGGTACTCTCGAGTGGAAGTTATAATGTCTTTAGGGATGAGCATATCATGGAGATCTAAGCAACCTAAACAAAAGCGATGTGATAGGTGTGAACTGTATTATTCTGAATTCTTGGATAAATGTACGCATTGTTCCGATTTAAACGAAGCACAATTACTTATGCTTAAGGCTAAACACCAAGAATCTCTTAAACATAATGCTAAGCTTGGTAAATACTTATTTATAGCTGCTGCAGTAATTGGTGTATTACTTTTTGTTAGTTTTTTATGGTAGCAGCGTTGGGTTTTTCCTTAAGTGGAGGAGGGTCAGTTAACAGAGAAAAAACCTCAAATACATTCAGCCTAAAAAATTATATCCATCCGCTAACTTTTAAATTAATCAAACTGAACTATCCGTCCACGTAATATTTTTTGTTATTTAATTAAACCTAAAACTCCTTCCTTAACTAAATAAGACTGCGCTGCGTCTGTATGGGGTTTAAACTTTTTCCAGCGGCCTATGGCTTTGTTGTTAAGCGGTTGGCGCACTTGCATTTTGCTGGCGGTTGAAACCGGTGCGGTGTTTAAATGAAAATCAAGGCACTGTGGTTGCCAGTCTAAGTTGCAATAGCTCACTAACTCTTTTATCTTTTGCTCTGGTGCGGCTACAAGTTCTTCGTATTTTACTAGTTTAATATTGCTGTGTAGGGCGCTGAAGTGCTGCATCAGTTTATAAAAGCGGCTGTAAAATTTAGCGGTGTCGAGTAAGTCTAAGGAGTACGCGTAGTAGGGGTTATTAATAGTAAATAGCTGACGATAGTTACCAATACAGGTGTCCATGGGGTCGCGAAGTAGACAAATTATTTTGGCGTTTGGCAGGGCTTTGGTAATTAAATCGATATAAAAAAAGTTAAACGGTAGTTTATCAATAAAGTGTTTATGGCTGCCGGTTACAACACGCGTTGCTTCAAGGTAAGTGCTGCCAAGTTTTGCAAAATCAAGCTGGTAAGCTTGGTTTAAGGTGTCTGTATCAAGTACTTGAGGCGTGGGTGTTTGGCTAAGTTTTTTTACACTTAGGCCAAAGTCTTGCAGTTCGCCCGCTGATTGTACGTCGCTATGGCTTGGTAAAATGCGTTCAACTAATGTGGTGCCAGAGCGCGGCATGCCTAATACAAAAATTGGCTCACTGCTTTGGTTGCCAGCTGTTTTTTGGTTTTTGTATTTATCACTGAGCTGTTTAATATGTGCAAATAATGCCTCAGACGCTTGATTATCAAACGTCTTATTAGCGAGTTTTGCTGTTTTACCTTGTTGTAACGCGGCAAAGGCTGCTGAAAAGTCGCCTAGGTCTTGATATTCTTTTGCGAGCGCATGACCTATATGCAGTTTAGCGTCGGGATGATTGACCTGTTCAAATGCGTTTTTTAGTCGCGCTATGTGGTTATTTTGCTCAGTGACTTTAGTTAAATCAGCTAAAGCAAAATGACTTTGATGATGAAGCGGATTCAGTGCAATGGCATTTTCAAACGCGTGTTGTGCTTTATCAAACTGGCCTAAAAATTTAGCACATACCCCATAGTTATAATAAAACTGCGGCTGACGAGTATTACTCGCCTCAGCTAAACTTAATGCGAATATAAAGTAATCAGCTGCTTGTTGATGTAAACCCGCTTGGGTGAGCGCCACGCCTAATGTATCGGCATCAAGTGCTTTACTAATATGTTCAGGCTTAACGCCGAGGGCTGTGTTTTTTGCTTTTTGTAAGTCGCCGGTAAGGGTGTAACACTTGGCAAGTTGCGCTGTATATTCAACAGACTTCGTAAAGCTTAATGCTTTTTCAATTAGCTTTATCGCTTTATAAATTTGACCAACCTGTAAATTAACCATGGCGAGTAAAAAGTAGCCATCAGCAAAGTCAGGCTGCTGTGTCACTAGCTCAACCAGTGCTTTATGCGCTTGCTGAATATTGCCTTGGTTTAAGTTGTTTATAGCGCTTTGGTGTAGTTGCTTTAAGTTTGGCTGCATGAATACTCTTATAAATAATGTACTTACAAAATAAAGAGGCTCAAATTAATTTGAGCCTCTTGATTGTACTTAAACTTATCGTTTAATTACATTTCAAACTTGTCGCTTAATTATATTTCAAACTGATAGTTAAATTCAATGCCAACAGTAAGCGGGCGACTAATATAGTAACCATAGTTACGTTGTATGTCTGCGCCATTGGCTGTTGTAATATCCGCATCTGAGCGACGAACAGAGGTAACCGCATATTTATTAAATAGGTTATCTACATATAAAGTAGTCGACCACGCATCGGCGGTTAATTTAGCTGAAATATTACTTAAGCTATAACCCGGGAGTGCTTCACCGTTGTCACGTAGGCCTACTTTTGAAATTACATCACTTTGTGCAGTTAAACCATAGTTAATATCAAGGGTTTTGTCGTTAAACACTTCTGTTTGGTAGTTAATACCCATAGAGAACTGGTGCTCAGGTGAGCCCGGTAAACGGTCGCCATCTTTTGCGCCATCAGTGCCATCGGCATTAAATAAATACGGAGCGTCTGAAGTTAGTTCTGCTTTTGTATAGGCATAAGTTGCATAGGCTGTAAATGAGTCTGATAAAATTGCACGCGTGGCAATTTCAATCCCTTTCGCATTTGCGCTACCAGCATTTGATAAGTAAGGTAATTGGCCTACTGTTGTTGCACCGGCAATTTGTGCGTTATCCCAATCTACATTGAATAGTGCGGCATTAAAGTGTAGCTGGCTTCTCATCCAGGTACTTTTAAAGCCTAGCTCATAGTTGGTGGTTGTATCTGCATCGTATAGCATTTCATCTGGTGTACCACAGCCTGTTTGTTGGTCTTCAGGTAGAGGTGTTGGGCAAGGCACTAAGCCATTTGAGCCACCAATTCTAAATCCTTCACTTATAGTGGCATACGCCATTACTGAATCTGTAAATTGGTACTTAGCATTAAATTTGAACAGATTACCGTTGTCACCAGCTTCGTTCTCTTCAAAGTTAACTGAAATTGCATCAGGTGCAGCACCTTCATACAAGGTATTTGCTAATGGGAAATCAAAAGCCGCTTTTGATTTTACGTCGTATTCGTAAAAACGCGCGCCAATGGTAATGTCGAGTTTATCGGTTACTTGGTAACCCACTTCACCAAAAAGTGCTGATTCAGTGACTTTGCTATCAGTAATTTCTAAATATTCTAAAGAGTCTGGTCTTAGCTGTGCGCCACCAAAGGTGTCAACCGCGAACTGATCAAAGCCTGGCGTGAACTCTCTGCTTGATGCGTCGGTATCGGTTTTGTTGTAAAAACCACCAACAATCCAGCTTAAATCGCTATCACTTTGTGAGACTAAACGCAGTTCTTGGGTAAACGTGTCTTTTTCGTCAATTTCACGGGTATACGCTGAAAACGAAGGAAACTCTTCGTAGCCATAGTCTAAGCGAATTAAAAGATCAGTTTGGTCGCGTTGACCATCGGCGTCAAACTGTGAAATACCGGTAGCTGATACTAGCTCGGCAAAACCTAAGTCGGCTTTAAGTTCAAGGCTCAGTAATTGGTCTTCTTTTATCCGTGGCTCTTCATAACGGTACGCTGACTCGTATTTGCCAATGCGATCACTTAAGCCATTGTTAGCATTAAGGCTGTTGTGATGAACAATAGAACGACCCTCAGTATCTTGCTTTTGATAGAAGTAGTTTAATGTACCTTCGAATGACTCATTTACTTTGTAACGCAATGAAATACGCCCAGTTGTGGTTGTTTCACCGTTGGCGTCTTTTACATTTTTAAGATTGCTGTTGACTGCATCAAGGTTTGTCCAATCAGGGTCGGTAATCGATACACCTGGTTCACGAACTGTGTAGGCGTAGTCAATAAACCCTGGGTCTTCATAAATATTTAAGCTGGTACGAACAGCCAGTTTGTCTTCAATTAATGGTAAGTTGAAGATAAAACCCGCTTCACCACCGATTGAATCACTTTCTTGAGTTTGAAAAACATCACCAAATACTTCACCTGAGGTGAAATCAAGCTCTGGCTCTTTAAGCATGTAGCGAATAGCACCACCCAATGTGCCAGCCCCATATAATGTGCCTTGCGGCCCAATAAGCACTTCCACACGCTCTACATCAACTAAACGCATATCAACTGAGACAGGAATTTCATTAATATAAGTGGCAACAGTGCCACCATCTGATGAAGGCCCTGATGAATTAGTATTTAAACCACGGACTATAATAGGTGAACCGGCACGGCCACCTTGATCTGTAATTGTTAAGCCCGGTACCCAACGTGCTACATCGGCCAGCTCACTGATGTTTTGATCTTTCATTACATCAGCATCGAGCGCGGTAATGTTAAGAGGCGCAGCTTGAATTGAGCCACTTCGGCGCGTTGCTGTAACCTCAATAACTTCAAGCGATTTGTTCTTTTCAATAACTTGCTCTTGTGCCACTGCATTACTGCTAAATAATACACCGCTCAGTGCGCTTGATACAGCCAAGGTTAACAGGCTTGGTTTAAACATAAAAAGTGATCCTAGTTCAATAAAATGTGTTTATAAATGATCGGTAATAGTATCAGGGTGTTTTAGTGATGGAAATAAAAATATGAATTTTAATTCACTTTTTTAGAATAAAAATTTATAGGATGGGTTTAAGTGTTTCACGCTGTATAATAAACAAACAAAGGCGTTGCTTTAAAATCAACCAAAATATTAATTGTGCTTAATAGAGATAAAAACTGGATAATGAATAGTTTAAAACGTCATTACTTATATTTTTATAAACACTATAAAAATAAATATTCCCCCCCATAACCTTTATAAATACATGTTTAATTATTGATAACAACAGCACAGTTTAGCTGTGGCTGTGAGTCAGTTATATGAGGATTTATAATGTCAAAGCTGTTTTCACCATTGTCACTTGGTAAATTAAGCCTAGAGAATAGAATTATTATTGCACCCATGTGCCAGTACTCGGCCAACAATGGGGCTGCAAGTGACTGGCATACCATTCATTTAGGGCAATTGAGTTTAAGTGGAGCGGGTTTACTTATTTTAGAAGCGACGGCCGTTAATCCCGAAGGGCGAATTAGTTACGCCGATTTAGGATTATGGGATGATACAACCCAAGCTGCATTAGCAAAAAGTTTAACGGCTGTAAGACAATACAGCCCAATGCCTATTGGTATTCAATTAGCCCATGCAGGTCGTAAAGCTTCAACCGATAAACCATGGGATGGCGGTGGGGTACTTATGCCCGATCACCTCAATGGTTGGCAAACGGTTGCACCATCAGCCATTGCCTATGATGAAAACAGCCCCATTCCCAAAGCGATGAACCAAGATGATATAGATTCGCTCATAAGTGACTTTGTTAATGCGGCAAAGCGCGCTGACGAGTTGGGCCTTGATTTAATTGAAATACATGGCGCGCACGGTTATTTGCTACACCAGTTTTTATCGCCGCTGGCAAACAAACGTGATGATCAATACGGTGGTAGCCTAGAAAATAGAATGCGATTATTACTCGACGTATTTAAAGCTGTAAGAGCCGCATTTCCAAGCAATAAAGCGGTGGGTGTACGTATTTCAGCAACCGATTGGGTTGATGATGGTTGGGATTTACCGCAATCAATTGAACTGGCAAAAGCGCTTGACGCGTTAGGGTGTGACTTTATTCATGTAAGCACCGCGGGTTTAAGCCCTGAGCAAAATATACCTGTTGCTAAGAATTTTCAGGTGCCGCTTGCAACCGCCATTAAACAGGTTGTGAATATGCCAGTGATAGCAGTGGGTTTAATTACCGAGGCACAGCAAGCTGAAAGTATTATTAGTGATGAACGTGCTGATGGTGTCGCTTTAGCGCGGGGTATTTTATATAACCCACATTGGCCTTGGCATGCTGCGGCCGAGTTGGGCGCGCAAGTACAAGCACCAAAGCAATATTTGCGCTCAAGCCCACATGGCCAGCCATCCCCTATAAAATAGTGAATGACTTAACTACAAAACCCAAGCAAATAGCGTGGGTTTTGTGTGTCTCGGTAGCTTAATATTTAATTAAATATTAAGCAGCGGGCTGCTTTTTACTGTTTGATGCTGAGCTGCCAACCGAGGCAATAATAACTAATAAAATAGCAAGCCACTGCCAAATGCTAAGTAGTTCACCTAAAATAACTAAGCCAGCGAGTGCTGCAATAGCGGGTTCAAGGCTCATCATAATGCTAAACCCTTGCGGCGACATATTCCGCAATGTGATCATTTCTAAAGTATAAGGTAAGGCACTTGAGAGTACCGCAATGGCAATACCTAACGGAATAATATCCCAAGTAAATGCGGCACTTTGTGATATGCCACCATAAGGTACAAGCACAATAGCTGAAATGGTCATGCCCATCGCTACCGTTGCACCACCAGAGCTTTGGCTGCCGGTTTTTTTACCAAACAAAATATAACCTGCCCAACACGCACCCGCTGCAAGGGCTAAAATCACGCCAATTGGATCTAAACTTTCTTGGCCTTTCATATCGGGTAGCAGTAATAATATTCCGGTTATTGCGCAAGCAACCCAAAATAAATCACGCTTTCGTCTTGATGAAAATAACGCAACGGCAAGTGGCCCGGTAAATTCAAGCGCAACACCAATACCCAGTGGAATACGTTCAATGGCGTAATAAAATAGAATGTTCATGCCGCCTAGGCTCAAACCATAAATTAAGATGGGTAAACGCTGGCTTGCAACCGGAAAGTGTCTCCAAGGTTTAAAAATTAAACAAAGAATAGCGGCAGAAAAACCTAAACGTAAGGCTGTTGTACCCTCAGGGCCAACAATAGGGAAAAGCTGCTTAGCCAGTGAAGCCCCAGACTGAATAGTGATCATTGCAAGCAATATGCATAAAATAGCCAGTAATAGCTCTTTGGTTGATTTTTGCATGGTCGTCCTTAAATATTGCCATTTAATTGCGGCGCATATTACCTGCTTTTACCTACGCAGGTAAATGTAAATTAACGTTTTACATGGAGTCCCCAGTGATGAGAGGCTATCACTGGGCTGAATGAAAAATAAGCGTTACTCTTTTTTAAGATTGAGGTGGCGGGTACTGAGGGCTGACTGATTGAGTAAAAATTTATAGTTTAGCTTTACTATCTGCAGGGTATATAACGCCTAATTGTGCGCGGGCGGTATCGAGTACCGTCATCACATCGCGTGAAAGCTGGTGGTTGTTAATATGTGACTCTAATGTGTTTTGCTCAATCATTTCAATAAAGTGCGCCACTTCATACTTCATAAAATGCTCATCAAAATCTGTACTTATTGTTTCTTTTTGGCCATTATTAGCGATGAATTCCACTTTTTTAAGTTGCGATACAGCTTCAATACGAATACGGCCTAACTCACCTTGTATTTCGGTGATGTTCTCGCCTTGCGATATTTTTGAATAACTAATTACCGCTTGTTTATCTGCATAATTTAAAAGTACATCGCCGGCACCATCAACACCGGTTTCTAGTAATACGCCACTGGCGTGCACACTGTTTGGTGCGCCCCACAGTGCTATAAGTAAATAAAGTGGGTAAATACCCAAGTCTACTAATGCGCCATTTGCAAATTCAGGTAAAAAGGTATTAGGGCGCTCGCCGTTTTTGAGCTTATCGTAACGAGACGAGTATTGGCTAAATTGGCCAATAAATTTACGCGGTGTACCAATTCTTTTTAATGCGTTTTTTAAAACAGCAAAGTTAGGTAAATGCGTTGTCATCATCGCTTCCATGTACAAACGTTGATGTTTTTGAGCAGCCGTTAAAATAGCAGTAAGCTCATGACTATTTGCTGCTGAGGGTTTTTCGCCAAGTACGTGTTTGCCCGCAGCTAAACATTGCACAGCATAGTCTTTATGCAGGCTATTTGGTGCGGCAATATATACTGCATCTACAAGCTCGTCTTGGCAAACAGCGTCAATGGAGGTAAATATTTTTGCTTGAGAGTGAGTGGGGTGATTAGCTAAAAATCGCTCAGCGCTACTTTCTGCGCGAGAACACACACCGTATAAATTAAAATTACTCAGAGTACTTGCCGCATCGAGTAGGGTGTCGCTAATAAAATTGGTACCTACAATCACAAAATTCATGTTTAGCCTTTTTATGTATTTTACACAGCTTTGCAGTTTAACAATATTTTGCTCTAAATGCGCGGGCAGAGCAGTCAAACCAGCGTTTTATACTGGCACTTAATGTGGCTTGTTCTTGATAACCTAACAGCTCGGAAATATGTGAAATAGAAAATTGGTTTTGTATTAAATAGTGTTCACATAATGCGCGGCGAGTGGCATCTTTTAGTTTTACAAAGCTGGTGTTATGTTTTTTAAGTTCACGATGCAAGGTGCGAGGATGCATATTAAGTGCCGTTGCTATCGTTTGGTTTGAGCATTGAAAAAGGGGCAGCATGGGTCGAATAAGCGCACTTACTTGCGAAGGTAACGACTGAGTATGCGCATTATTAGCGGCTAAAAAGTTTAATGCAGCTTGTACTTTGTGTTGATCAGAAACATTAAGCGGCAATAATAAATCGTTTTTGGCGATTAAAATACCGGCGCTGTTTCTGTGTTCAATAACGTTACAGCCAAAGTGTTGATGATAAGCCCGTATATTTGCATCAATCTTTTGCGGTAAAAATACCTTAATGGGTTTACATTGATTTTGGCTCACTTTTTTTAAGGTAGCGAGCGCCAGTGCAATTGTTAATTCAATAACTTGATTTATAACAGGTAATGGCTTGAGTTTTATTTCGAATGATAAAAATATATTTTGGTCATCTTCAAGTGTATGCGTGATTAAATTAAGTGCGGGTGTATGTAAGTGCAGGTATTTAATTACCCATGTAAGCGCTTCACCTAAATCAGTTCCACTTTTAGCGGCGATAGCGATATGCCCTAAAATATCAAAACTTTGTTTGCTAGCGAGTTTAAGACCAAAACTTGGGCAGTTTAAGCTATGAGCGCAGTATTCTAAAAGTTCGGCATAATGGCGATAAGTTAAGCTTTGGGTTTCAAGGGAGTTTAACGTTACCTCAATAGCGCAATGGCGCATAATGTTTGCTGTATCACCACCTAGTTCGGTAATTAATGTATCAATTCCCTTTAAAGAAGTGGCTTTAATTAGGCTGCTCATAACAATTGCATTAGTGAAGAGGTGTCTAAAAATATCAAGTTTTTAGTAGATAATCCATGCAAAGTAGTTTTTTTAATGGGAGATATTTTATGCATACCACCTCATTTGATTACATTGTGATTGGCGCAGGCAGTGCCGGCTGTGTTGTTGCCTCGCGATTATCTGAAAATAAAAATGTGAGTGTGTGTTTAATTGAAGCCGGCAGCCGTGACCAAAGTGCTCTGGTGCAAATGCCTGCGGGAGTTGCAGCTAGTGTGCCTTATGGCATTAATAGCTGGCATTACAATACGGTGCCACAAAAAGAGCTTAATAACCGCTGTGGGTTTATGCCCAGAGGTAAAGTGCTTGGTGGTTCAAGTTCAATCAATGCCATGGTGTACATAAGAGGGAATAAAAAAGACTACGACAACTGGGCCGCTATGGGAAATACCGGCTGGGATTATACCAGTTTGCTGCCTTATTTTATCAAAGCTGAAAACAACAAAACCTTTACCAACAGCCCATATCATGGTGTAAATGGCCCCTTACATGTGCAAGAGCTAAGTTTACCAAGCCCAGTTAATCAGCTGTTTTTAAAAGCATGCCAAGAGCAAGGCGTAGCCCTTAATGACGATATTAATGCACAGCAACAGCTAGGTGCGCGATTATCGCAGGTTACTCAATATAAAGGGGAGCGTTGCAGTGCGGCAAAAGCGTATTTAACACCAAATTTAGCACGTAAAAACTTAACCGTGCTCACTGATGCGCAGGTAAATAAAATTAATTTTTGTGGGAGAGCTGCAACTGGTGTAACAGTTGCAGTTAATAATAAAAGCTATGTGCTAAATGCCCATAAAGAAGTTATTTTAAGTGCCGGTGCGATTAACTCCCCCCAACTTTTAATGTTATCGGGAGTGGGGCCTGCAGATCATTTAAAGCAGCATAACATTGAGCTTGTAACGCCATTAGAAGGTGTAGGCAGTAATTTGCACGATCACTTAACCGTTGTGCCATTATACAAAGCAAAATATTCGCAAGGCACATTTGGAATAAGTGCCAGCGGTGCGTTTAATATTGCAAAAGGATGCGTTGATTGGTTTGCCAAACGCGAAGGAAAGCTAACCAGTAACTTTGCCGAGTCGCATGCGTTTGTAAACTTATTTACAGATTCTATTGTGCCCGATGTGCAACTTGAATTTGTTATTGGGCTGGTGGACGATCACAGCCGTAAACTGCATTATGGCCATGGATACAGTATTCATAGCAGCATAATGCACCCTAAAAGCCGCGGCACTATTCGTTTAGCGGATGCCGACCCTTTAAGTGCGCCACTCATTGATCCTAATTATTTAAGCCACCCCGATGATTTACAGGTTATGCTACTTGGGCTTAAAAAAACATTGAGCATAATGCAAAGCAAAGCGTTTGATACTATTCGTGCAGATATGGTGTATCCGCTTGATATTAATGATGATGCGCAGCTTATTGAGTTTATTAGGCAAACAGCCGATACAGAATATCACCCCGTAGGAACCTGCAAAATGGGCCAAGACGATATGGCTGTGGTTGATAGCGAATTACGTGTTCACGGTGTGCAAAATTTACGGGTGGTAGACGCCTCTATTATGCCCAGTATTATTACCGGAAATACCAATGCTGGGGTAATAGCAATTGCAGAAAAAGCAGCTGACTTAATTAGGGTCTGTTGACCTTCAAGGTTGAATTTGCAGCAGTCTGTTTGGTATTTAGGCAAGGCAGAGCCTATGTCGTGTGGTTATTCCCCATAAATTGGCGATAACGCAGCATCAATGCCAAACAAGCGCTGCCCGAAGGGTTCTGCCTAGGGGCGATTTACTCTTTGTTGCTCGGTTTTTACTTAGCCCACTAGGTTACAAACCTCGCGCCGCGATTAAATCGCCCCTAGTTTGAACAAATTTTAATCCGAAAGGTCAACAGACCCTAAGCACTCTGCACGATTAACTTGACTTATAAAACGCTGTTAACCATTGCTGCCAGTCTTGCTCTAGTTTGAGCATTTGCTGGTGCTTTTTAGCGGAAAAATGTTTGTTTTTATCTTCATCCGCTAAAAACGGCCCCACACGGCAAAGCGGGCAATAATCATCAGTTAGATAATTAGGGGTTGTTAACATATCACTTAGTTCGGGTAGTGTATTTTCACTAAATACATAAGTAATACCGCTGGTGTCTTTGACGTGTTTGTCACGGTCGACATTGCGAATTTTATAGCCATCAAAGCGACTGATATCGAATGGCATTTGTCCTTGGTATGCCGCGTTTAAATGGGTGTTTAAACTCCCCTCAATATTCCACTCACGATACGGTTTAACATCTTTTGAGGTTATATAGCATAACCCAGGGCCTTGTGGGTTCAAGGCAAACTCATTGGCATATTTTATAAATTGATGCAGTAACGCACGGTTAAGCACGTTCATGCTGTTATTACGTATATTTTTCTCAAATGCGTCGCGACCAATAAACGCAGGAATAAGTGGAAATTGAAAAATCACTACATCAAAGCTGTTTAGGTGCTCGGCTAGTTGTTGCCAACATTGTGTGTTGGTGACATCAAATTCATTAAGCACATCAATTTTATGTGCTTTAAGTGAGGCAAGCGCGTTATCGGGGTATTTTTCTGTAAGAGTTGCAGCTGCATCATAGGTTGAGGCAACTAACTTTTGCGGTTTAATGTGGTTGTAAAGCGCGTTTGAAAACGATAAGTCGCCATCACCTACCGTGAGTATGTTCCAATTTGGGTTTAAATACATATTAAATTATATGTTTTTATTAGTAACAGGCGATGTGTCAGGATGCGGTGTATTAATCAGCTGTTGATGCAACCTATACATAGCTAAACGCGTTTTTAACCCTTCAATGGCAACTTGTTTAAGAATTAAGTTAAAGGTAATCAAAATAGCAAACACAATATGAATAGGGCCATGAGTAAAACCGGCTTGAGGGTCGTAAATGGCTAAGCCAAATAAAACAAACAACACCACCATAAATATTTCAATGAGCTGATTTGAATAAAAAGAAAGACGCCCCTCACTTTTATGATCTTTTTTTATGCTAATAGCGCAAAAAAACGGGATCACTTTAATTTTGAAAGCAGCGTTTTTTTCTACAAAATTCTCACCAAGGTCAGTAAGCTGTTGGCGTAATTGGTCTATCATGGGGTGTCCTCTCAATACAGTGCGCGGATGTTACCCTATTACAGACCAATGGTTAAGTAATGGCAGACTATTTAGGGTAAATACTCATACCAATAATAAGAATATGACACACAAATACCACTGATGTGAGCACAAAGCGCATTTTTTGATAATCTTTGTGGTAACCCTGCCAATGAATCGACGCTTTTTCGAAGATTAGTACCAACCAAAAACTCGCGCCTAACCACGCAAGCATCCACTCAATTGGCAAAAATGATAAAAACGGAATAGGAATGACCGGCAGCACAGCTTTAATTGCATCGGCAAAGCTTTGTTGCCCTGCATGCCATAAATTACCCGCCATAAACGCTAAAATAGCAATGCTATAAAAACTAAAAAACTCTAAATTTACACTGTTACTGCCAAACATGAGCGGCCAGCCCACACAGCCTAAAAATGGCAATAAGCCTAAATAGCCTAGTTGAATGTGATTGACGAATTTTTCCATAAACGAAATGCCTTTGAAGGTTGTGTAATGTAAACCATGTTATTGTAGCAAGGATGTGCAGTGTAATCTTATTAAAATCAATATAGCGTAATTAGAGAATTGAACATGCTTTAACGAGAATAAGCTAAATGGCGATCACTCAATATTTTAAACTGGGCGTAAGCATTTATTAAAAAACTACACTTTTTTAACTTATTCAAGCCATTGATTAGTGAAAATTTAATTCTTATCTATACTTAGTAACAAGTTGATTAATGGAATATTGACATGGTTAATAAAGTGACTCGGCGTAAATTTCTTAGCACCTTAACAGTAGGGGCTGCCACGTCGGCCTTAGCCTTTAAAGCACCGTATGTTTTTGCAAAAAAGCCGGTTACGCTTAGGGTAATGGGAACGCATGTTACGTTGCAGGAAGAAATTAGAACGCGAGCAATGCAAGAGCTCGGTATTAATATCGAATTTACCCCCATGGGGAGTGCGGCCGTTTTACAAAAAGCAGCCGCTGATCCCTCTTCATTTGATTTATATGAACAATGGTCTGACTCAATTAATATATTGTGGCAAGCCAATGCTATTCAGCCAATTGAAGTAGAAAGACTAAAATATTGGCAGGAAATAAACCCACTAACCAAAACCGGTAAGTTAGTTCCAACAGCAAAACTAGGCGCAGGCGATGCGCCCAACAAAATTTTATATGTTCAACAAGATGGCTCACTTGGAAGCCAGGCCACTGATAACATAAGTTTTATGCCTTATGTTCACAATGTAGATTCATTTGGCTATAACACTAATTTTATACCTAAGGGTGTGGCTTACGAGACTGAGTCATGGGGCTGGCTGCTTGAAGAGAGTAACAAAGGTCATGTTGGTTTGGTGAATGCCCCCACCATAGGCATTTTCGATGCCGCATTGGCTGCCCAAGCACAAGGGCTGATGACTTTTAATAATATTGCAAATATGAGTGTTGCAGAAATAGACAAATTGTTTGCAATTTTAATTAATAAAAAGCAAGCAGGGCATTTCTCAGGGTTTTGGACATCGGTGCCACAATCTGTTGAGTTTATGCTAAAAAAACGCGTGCATATACAAAGTATATTTTCACCGGGGGTGAGCGCATGTAGAGCCCAAGGTTTACCAGTAGTCAATGCATCTCCTAAGGAGGGGTATCGAGCCTGGCATGGGGTGATGTGTCTCTCTGCTAATACGGTAGGGCATGTAAAAGACGCCGCTTACGAATACATGAACTGGTGGTTATCGGGCTGGCCTGGTGCATTTATTTCGAAGCAGGGTTATTACATTTCTAATCCAGAACGTAGCAAAGAAATAATCACCAAGCCCGAATGGGATTATTGGTATGATGGCAAAGAAGCGACTCAATCCCTGGCTGGTACCGATGGCAAAAATATAATTTTGCCTGGGCAGATTCGCGATGGCGGCAGCTATGAAAAGCGCTTTTCGAATATTGCAGTGTGGAATACAGTGATGGATAACTACGATTACAGTTTAGATAAATGGTTTGAGCTACTAAACGCATAAGGGAATTGAATGCTAAAACAGTTACTTGGTTCTTTATCTATTAAAGTATTATCGTCACTGGCTATTTTTATTTTAATACAAATAATAGTTTACATTGTTATTAATGAGCGAACCGAAAAAATAGAGCAAGCTAGTAAAAATGTATTGAACATTAACGAGCTATCAGTTGTTGTATTTGAAATTAACAAAGATATTTTAGAAATTCAGCGAGATATTTCTGTTTATGACGTGTCGGGTAGCGAGGTTATTTTTGATAAAATAAAAAGCACTCATCAAAGTATTCAAGCGCGGCTAATTGAAGCGCAGCAGCGAACCCAGCAACCTGAGATTAAAAACTCATTAAGCGCAATGCAATCATTAGTTTTAAATTATGGCAAAAGTATCGATAGTCTTAAAAAACGATATGATGAAAAGTCTAAAATTATTGAGCAACAGCTACCAAATACTTACGAATTAGCATTGACTACCTCAGCAAGTAAAGATGAGGAAGCGTTGATGTTGCACAAAGATTTGTTGTTGTTTAAGTTAAAGGATCATTGGCATCACCTGTACCGTAATTCAATCCTATTTTTAACTCAACGTGATTACGCCAAACGCAGCCAAGTTAAACAGCGTTTAGAGTTAATTAAACAATTAACCAACAGTGACGCTACAAACAAAATGATTGGCCAAAACAAGGTCGCGCAATTAAATAGTTTAACGATTAAATTCGAGTCTTTGTTTGCCCAAGCCATACAAGCTAATAGAAACTATTTAACCTTAAGTAATATTGTTATTGCCGGTGATTCGGTTGAATTTTCAGCACTTGCCAAAAAGTTACAAGGAGATGCATTGTTGTTGCTTAGTGATAGTTCACAAACCAGTCAAGAGAGCATTAATGCCGCGCAAATTGTTATTCAAGTGTCGTTATTTTTGTCTGTTACCTTGTTTATTCTTTTTGCATTATTTTTTCACTTTCATATTATTAAAGCGATTAACAGGCTCACAGTTAGTTTTAGATCATTTTTAAATGGTGATTTCTCAGCAAACATAGCTGATATTACCCGTGAAGACGAAATAGGGGTTTTAGCCCAAGCAGCAAATAAATTTAGAGTGCTAAACGAGAGCCTAGTTGAAGCAAAAAAAGCGGCAGAGGAAACATCCCGAATAAAATCTGAATTTTTAGCTAATATGAGCCATGAAATACGTACCCCTATGAATGGTATTTTAGGCATGGTGCAACTAGTGAGTAATACTGAGTTAGATGCTAAACAAAAACGCATGATTGAGGTTATTAGCTCTTCAGGTAATAGTTTATTGGTGATCCTTAATGACATTCTCGATTTAAGTAAACTAGATGCCGATAAAATGCTACTTGAAAACAGAGAGTTTAAATTGAGTGCATTGTTGTATGAGCTGGAGCAAATTTTTAAATCGCAAGCCGACCATAAAAGTCTCGAGTTTAATATAGTAAAAGAAAAAGTAGACTCTGTTGATTTGGTTAAAGGCGATGAAACCCGTTTAAAACAAGTACTAATGAACTTATTGGGGAATGCTTTTAAATTCACAGAGTCTGGAACAGTAACCTTGTCTGTTGACTTAAAAGAGAAAAGTAATAATGAAGTGACGTTGCTATTTAGCATTATCGATAGTGGTATAGGTATTTCACAACATAGTATAAAAACGTTATTTGATGCTTTTACCCAAGCTGATACATCAACAACACGCCGGTTTGGTGGTACAGGACTTGGGTTAACTATTTCAAGCAAAATATTAGACTTAATGGGCAGCAATTTACAAGTAGAAAGTGAATTGGATAAAGGGTCGACATTTTATTTTCAGCTGACGTTTAGCACTCCATCACTAAATACAAGCGAAAAACAACCAGCACCATTTCCCGATGTAACTATTAAAAATAAAGATGTGCGAATATTAATTGCCGAAGATAATCCGGTAAATCAAATCGTGCTAGAAAGCTTTTTAAAAGCAATGGGTATTAAACATATTACTATGGCAGATAATGGTGAAATAGCGCTTGAGCTATGTACTAAGCAACAATTTGATTTAATTATGATGGATATTCAAATGCCGTTAATGGGCGGGCTTTTGGCAACTAAACATATTAGGGAACTAGCCAATTACCACGATGTGCCAATTATTGCCGTTACTGCAAACATCACTGAAAAAGACGAGCCTGAGTACGTGGCAGCGGGTATAACTAACACTATAAACAAGCCTGTAGAATTCAATAGTTTAAAAGTTATAATTGACCAGTATAGCGAGTAAGAATAAACATCGGTAGTGTTTAGAAATCTGTGTCATTTCAGTATTATTAAGAAAACAGGAGTGACACATGACTCAATCTTTCGACT
>NZ_JBEOOG010000076.1:0-19290 GCF_040308965.1 Pseudoalteromonas sp. MER144-MNA-CIBAN-0113 | reverse complement strand
TGAACCCTGAACCCTGAACCCTGAACCCTGAACCCTGAACCCTGAACCCTGAACCCTGAACCCTGAACCCTGAACCCCGAACCCCGAACCCCGCAATTAAGCTATCAGTTTCTCCGCAATATTTAATTCCATAGTGGCTTTTAGCAATCGGTATAAATTAATTGATGCGTCTATTTCTTCTTTACGGTTGGTTAAGCTTTCAATATTTAAACCCAGTGGTACACCTAAGTGGGCACAGCTTTTTAAAATTGAGTCGAGGTTTTCGCGACAAATACGCACCGATTCGCTTAATGTATTTTCCGAATCAAGCATGCGCCATTTAGTTGCCTCTGGCACTGAAATACCTAGCCACTGCATAAACTCTAAGGTTTTTTCACCACCACAAGGCGTAAAGGTTAATATAATCCGATTAGGTGTCAGGCCTTGTGCTTTGCATGTGCGCGCATAACTGGTTATTAAATCTATGGTTGCTTGTGCGTTGTACACGGCTTGAGAGATAAAAAACTGGCATCCTTGTGCTGTTTTTTCTATTAATCGTTGGTGCTCGTTGCGCTTATTGGCATGGCGCTCAGCAATGGTTACACCACCTAAAAAGAAGTCTTCTGACTGCTCTGCTAGTGTTTTGTAGGCATTCGGTAAGCTCAGCTTTATATCACCGGCTGATGATGGGCTACCCACTAACACTACGTTTTTTAAATCGTAGTCATTTTTAGTTTCATCTAACCACGCTTTAAACTCACTCACACCGCGCTGAGCTACACTTTTATAAGTAATTACATCAAGATCAGATAAGCCTCGTAAGAGTTGACTGTACTCGCGCGGATCAACTGTTTGCTTAAATGCAAATGGACGTGCTTGCTCTGTACGACTGCTTTCATCTTGAATGTCATAAATAATCACACCGTCATATTCAATTTCGTGTAAACGGCCTAATAACTTTTCGGCAATGACTTTTAATTGCGCTTTATCAGTCCCAATTTTTGGCGGTGTTGTGCCAATTAGGTAAACACCTTGGTTGGTGTCCTGTATTTTTTCTTGAAGTGATAAAGCCATAATCCCCATTCCAGCTTAATTAGTGATGATGGATTTAATATAGCAGCCATTTAGACGTCTAGATAGATTTATTTATTGAAAGTTTCTCAATTAACGTGAATTATTTTCATAGTTAAACCAAGTTACCAGCAATAACTGACACAGTTGTTTACATAATTAATAGGCTTAGGGCTCTTATATTTAATTACTTTACGGCATACTTAGTTTGGTAAATGTTTTAAAAATTGCTCAATTTAAAAAGGGATAACAATGAAATTTAAATTATTGGCAACTAGCCTAGCGGTATCGCTGGCCTTAACCGGTTGTGCTATGCAGCAAAGTCAAAACACGCAAACAGCAGCTCAACAAGAACAAGTTAATAAAGCAGATGAGCGTGTTTTTTCACAAGATTACCTAATAGAAGAGCTAGATAACGGCCTACGTGTGATGGTAGTTAAAACCGATTACCCAGATGTAGTATCGCTACAAATACCTGTATCTGTTGGCTCGCGTAATGAAGTGGAAGCGGGTAAAACTGGTTTTGCTCACTTTTTTGAACACATGATGTTTAAAGGCTCTGAAAAGTTTCCGCAAGATGTGTATTCAGATATTCTAAAAAATTCAGGGGTTGATAACCGCGCCTACACAACTAACGATTACACTAACTACCACTTAAATTTTTCAAAGCAACATCTTGATAAAGTACTTGAGATTGAAGCTGATATTTTTCAAAACCTAAGCTACACCGAAGAGCAATTTAGAACCGAAGCGCTAACGGTTAAAGGCGAGTACTTAAAAAATAACGCCAGTCCAATTCGTAAATTATTAAGTGCGGTACGCCAAGAAGCGTTCGAAAAACATACCTATAAACACACTACAATGGGCTTTTTTGAAGATATTGAAGCCATGCCAGATCAAATGGCCTACGGTAAAGAGTTTTTTGCTAAGTTTTATAAGCCTGAATATGTATCGCTTGTGATTGTTGGTGATGTTGATCCAAAAGAGACCATGGCGATGGTTAAAAAGCATTGGGGTAATTGGCAAAAAGGCGACTATGTTGCTGATATTCCAAAAGAGCCAACTCAGCAAGCGCCAAAATATGTGCATGAGCAAAACGAGGGATTACCTGGCCATTGGTTACTTGTGTCGTATAAAGGGGCTGCATGGGAGCCTCAGAAAAAAGACAGAGCCGCATTAGATTTACTGTCGCAGCTTTATTTTTCGAGCAATTCAGATATTTACCAAGAACTGGTAGTAGAAAAGCAAATCGCGAGTCAAATGTTTACTTATAACCCAGAAACTAAAGATCCAGGGTTACTGCATGTATTTGTAAAAGTTGAAAATGCCGATGATTTAGCCACAGTGCGTGATGCTATAAACCGTACGTATGCCAAAGCGCGTACCGAATTGGTTGATAGCCAAAAACTCAGCGATTTAAAGTCTAACCTTAAATACAGTTTTATAAATGGTTTAGATTCATCGCAGGCAATTGCCTCTACACTTGCCAGCTATATGCATTTTGAGCGCGATCCTGAGGTAATTAATCAGCTGTATAAATCGGCAGACAATATCACTAGCGAAGATATTAGAGCCGTTGCAAATAAGTATTTTGTTGATAATGCGCGCACCACAATTACTATGTCGGCACTTGATAAAGCCCCTGGTTTTGAACAAGAAAGCGACTTAAATGCGTTGGTAGCTAAGTATCAGCAAGTACCGAGTAAGCCTATCTTTAAGGTGCTTGATAAAACCAATAGCTCGCCGTTAATCGATATTAACTTATTATTCAATACCGGTGCCGCTGCCGATCCGCAGGGCAAAAAAGGCGTGGCAGCACTCACTGCCGCAATGCTGGCGCAAGGTGGCTCAACCTCAATGAGTTACAAAGATATTAAAAAGGCAATGTATCCGCTGGCGGGTAGCTTTGGTTATCAAATAGATAAAGAAATGCTGTCGTTCCAAGGGCGTATTCATAAAGATAATGCTGCTCAGTGGTATGCCCTAGTGAGTGAGCAGCTGTTAAGGCCAGGCTTTAGAGAAGATGACTTTAAACGTCTGAAAAAAGAAATGATCGATGGCATTAAATCGGGTTTAAAAGCTTCTAACGACGAAGAGTTGGGTAAAGAAGTGCTCTACAGTGTGCTTTATAAAGGCCACCCTTATGAAAGCTATAACTACGGTGACTTATCTGACTTAGAAGCGCTCACTCTTGATGATGTTAAAGCGTTTTATAATGCTGAACTTACACAAGCTAAACTTACTGTGGGTTTAATTGGTGCTGTGCCTGAAAAACTTAAAGCACAAATGTTAGCTGACTTGGCGACACTTCCAAAAGGCGAACAAAGCCGCTTAACAATCCCTGATGCGCCAGAGCTTAAAGGCCATCATGCAACGATTGTTGAAAAGTCAGCGCAATCAACGGCTGTGTCGTTCGGGTTCCCTATTGATACCATTCGTAGCAGCGAAGACTGGACCGCCCTGTGGTTAGTACGCTCGTACTTTGGTGAGCATCGTAGTTCTAACAGTTACTTGTACGAACGTATTCGTCAAACCCGTGGTATGAATTACGGTGATTACGCCTATATTGAATACTTCCCTAGAGGTATGTTTCAAACAAAACCTGATGCAAACTTAGGGCGCTCTGAGCAAATATTCCAGGTGTGGCTGCGTCCACTGCGCTCAAACAACGATGCGCATTTTGCTACCCGTACCGCATTATTTGAGCTAGATAAGCTAATTAAAAATGGCATGACTGAGGCTGATTTTGAAGCCACGCGTAACTTTTTAATTAACTTTGTGCCACAAATGGTTGCTAGTCAAAATCGCCAGTTAGGTTATGCGCTAGATAGCGAGTTTTATAACACCGACAGTTTTGTAAACTACGTCACAAGCAAACTGAAAACATTAAGCGTTGACGATGTAAATCGCGTGATTAAAGACAACCTACAAACTGAGAATATTCACTATGTGTTTGTTACCGGTGATGGTGAAGATATGCAAAAACGTTTAGCAACTATGCAAACCTCGCCTATGG
Source organism: Pseudoalteromonas sp. MER144-MNA-CIBAN-0113 (assembly GCF_040308965.1). Lineage (NCBI taxonomy): Bacteria > Pseudomonadati > Pseudomonadota > Gammaproteobacteria > Alteromonadales > Pseudoalteromonadaceae > Pseudoalteromonas > Pseudoalteromonas sp. MER144-MNA-CIBAN-0113. Next base: position 15,224 of record NZ_JBEOOG010000076.1, on the reverse strand, counting down.
TGTATAACACCGATAAGCCTGCCGAGTTAGTGGCTGAAGATAAGGTAATTGCTGATTATAAACTGGCAATTCCTGCAAAAAATATTGAAGTAGTAAAGGTGGATAAAGTATTTCAATAATTTAAGTTTTTAAGTATTAAAAAATGCCCCTGTGCAGTAAGCATTGGGGCATTTTTATATTTTAGGTTGTAAATACTAGTTACTTACTAATAGTACTGAGGCTGCACCAAGGGCAAAACTAATAACAGAGCTAATAACTAAACCAGCAATAAAACTTTTAGATGGGCTGTTATTGGCATCATTTTGGTTGTTTTCATCAAGCTTAATAAGCTCACCTTGGCGTACTTCAAATACCGCACATAAGGCCATGGTGGTTTCTTTTGAGGCTGCACCTTCTTTTTCTACTCGTTGAATGGTTCGCAAGCTTACATCGCAGGCATCGGCAAGCTGTTGTTGTGTCCAATCGAATGTGTGCCTAAGCGACTTTACCGTTGTAGGGTTTAATTGCATGTTAAAGTTTCCCTACAATTAGCTCTACGACTGTTGCAGTGGTATAGCCAAATACTGCTCCACCTAACGCGCAGCCTAGAATAAAAAAAGCCGCTTTTTTAGGATCGCTAGGAAGGCTACTTTGAACTTGCTTGGCAAGCACTTCTTGATCTTTGTAAAGAGTGCATTCAAGTCGTCCTGTCAGTATGTTGAGCATGTCAAACTTCACTTGGTACTGCGAGTTTTCAAAATCAAATTTGTGTGAGCTTTTGATATTAACACTGCGTCTGCTGCTAACTAAGTCATCGTTAATATAGACTTCTTCTTTACCTGTGAAGTAGCTTCCAAAACAGGCTATTTGGTTATCGCCATCTTGAAAGTAAAATTTATAGCCTAATTTTTTTGTATTTAATATGTCGTTTTTCATCATCGTTATCCTTGTTGAGTTGATGATGCTAATTTAGCGTTTATTATTATTTTTTACGCCGTCAGCAGTACGCCAGTGGCTATTTTGGCACATGACACACGAGCTGTCATATGTTGTTATTTACTGATTTTTATTAACTTATTTTATTTTTGTATGAATAGCTAAATCAGCCTAGCTGTCATATGCTCTAGCTTTAAAAAAGTATTACATAGATAAAACTTAGCTAGTTATATCTAATAACCAGAACAAATAACAAAGGCATTAACACCTAGGCGGCTAAATCCGTTAGAATTAGCGGTAGGCTCTTTGTACTAACTTAAGGCATTATTATGCGTCATGAAATTTGGCAACAGCTTCGTAGTGAAGCAAATGAAGTAGTAACTCGTGAACCCCTTTTAGCGAGCCATGTGTATTCGTGTATTTTAAATCATGAGTGCTTAGGGTCGGCATTGAGTTTTATTGTTGCTAATAAACTAGCTGATGCTGTGGTTTCTGCTTTTACAATCCGTGAGTTGTTTGACCAAGCTTTTGTAAAATGTGACCGCATGCTGACACATGTTGCTCATGATATTAAAGCAGTAAAAGATCGTGACCCTGCAGCCGAAACCTACCTTACCGTGATTTTAAATTTAAAAGGGTTTCACGCGATACAAGCACACCGTTTAGCAAACTGCTTATGGCAACAAAATCGTAAAGAGCTTGCGCGCTTTATTCAAAGCCGTACCTCAGAGGTGTTTGGGGTTGATATTCACCCTGCCTGTAAAGTAGGCCAAGGCATCATGTTTGACCATGCCACCGGTATTGTTATAGGTGAAACTGCAGTAATTGAAGATAATGTATCTATATTACAATCGGTTACATTAGGTGGTACGGGTAACGAGCAAGGCGATCGCCATCCTAAAATTAGAGCGGGCGTACTTATTGGGGCGGGTGCTAAAGTGTTGGGTAATATTGAAGTAGGCGAGGGCGCACGTATTGGTGCAGGCTCTGTGGTACTAAGCCCTGTGCCACCTCACACAACTGCTGTTGGTGTACCTGCAAAAATTATTGGTCGTCCTGATTGTGAGTGCCCGGCAGAAAGTATGAACCAAAACTTTTTAGAGTACCCCGAGCCAGAAAACGAATCGCACACCAGTGCAATGCTTTAATTTTTGAGTACCTAGAAATGATATATAAAAGTAACCTTGTGGCTATGTTGCTCTGTTTTTCTTCAGGCGTGGCGTTAGCAAGTGGTTACTTTTTATTTTTTAAAGATTCCACTGGTGTTTCCTCAGCGCCCAAACAAGCTGTAATCTCTTCGGCTAACAATCAAGTCAATAATCAGCCAACTACTTTGCAAGGTTTAGTGCAGGTTAATAAAGCCCAAGAGGCTGATCAACAAACTCAGCTAGCACAACATGTGGTTGAGCTTAATCAGCGGCTTGAAAAAAAATCAATCCAGCTTAAGCAGTCTCAACAACAGTTAAAGTTAAATCAATCAGAAAGTGTAGAGCTTGATGATGAGCTCGCAATACAGTTTGAACAAGAGGCTGATAATCTCGAATGGAGTTACGAGCTTGAAGTCGCGTTAACTGACTTTTTAATTATTAATGAGTTTGCAGATAGCGCTGAGCTTACAGCGCTAAAGTGTAAGCAAACAATTTGTAAGTTTGAGCTTACCATTAACCAACATGCCGTTAATTATGGAGCTAAATTATGGCGCGAGCTAAACGATAAGCTTCATCTTGAACCTTGGTGGCAGCAATTTAAACTCAGTGCATCTCAATCTAACGATGCCCGTATTGAGTTTACTGTTAGTACGCAAGGCTAGCGCTTAGCAATATGGCTAAGCTTCTACCTTTGAAATAACCTGGCCATCTACTAACTCAGTGATCAACACATCACCCACTTTTACATCTTCCACTGATTTAACCACTTTATTTTGCGCCGTTTTCGTTATGCTGTAACCGCGCGCTAATACATTAAGGGGGCTAACCGAATCAAGCCGACTTGCTTGTAAGGCAAGCTTGTTATTTGCCTGATGCAGCTGATGTTGCATCGCTTGGTTTAGCCTTGCATGGAGTTGTGCTAACTGATAGTTTGCATTTGCTAGCTTTTTATCTGGTGATTGGCGCATTAGTCTGGGTGTTAAATTAGCTAACACGCGTTCTTGCTGGTATAAACGCTGACGCATTGCCTGTTGCAGTGCAATACTCAGCTCATCTAAGCGTTGTGATTTTTGGTTTAGCTGATTGCGCGGGTGGCATAAATTTAAGCGGTGCTGCAACTGTATGGCTAGTGCGCGTTTATCGGCAATGTCGTGTTTAAATGCATTCGCTAAACGGCTAATTAACTGATGAACCCTATTATGTAGCTCTTGTGTATTGGGGCTTACGAGCTCTGCGGCTGCAGAAGGAGTTGCTGCACGTACATCAGCAACGTAATCGCTAATCGTGGTATCTATTTCATGTCCAACAGCGCTCACAATGGGCAGCGAGCTTTGATAAATAGCGCGAGCAAGGTGCTCATGGTTAAAGCACCATAAATCCTCTAATGAACCACCGCCGCGCCCGAGTATAATAACGTCGACCTCATTACGTAAATTTGCCAGCTCTATTTGCTTTATTAAATGGCCATGCGCTTCTTTGCCTTGCACCATCGCAGGATAAATAACGACTTCTAATTGCGGCGCACGACGTTTTAGTACTGTTAAAATATCTTTAATTGCGGCGCCTGTAGGTGAGGTGATCACCCCTATGCGATTTATGTTTTGGGGTAGGGGTTTTTTATAAGCGGAGCTAAATAAGCCCTCTGCAGCCAAACGCATTTTTAGCGCGTCAAACTCTTGCTTAAGTTGCCCTTCGCCGGCAGGCTCCATATGTTCAACAATAAGCTGGTAGTCACCACGGGGTTCGTACAAAGATACACGTGCTTTAACGGTTACTTGTGCGCCGTTAATTGGTCGGTAACTTTGGTTGCGATTATTGCCTCGCCACATGGCGGCTTTAATTTGCGCTTTATCGTCTTTTAACGAAAAATACCAATGCCCAGAAGCAGGCGCAATAAAGTTAGAAATTTCACCTGTGAGTATTAAAGACGCAAAACCTTGTTCAAGTAAGGCACGTATTTCACGATTAAGGCGAGATACGGTATAAACCGTTTGCGAGGGCTTAGAAAACATAAAAACTACCAAAAAACATTTATAAATCTAGCTTATCATAAATAAATACAAAATATTATTTACTAGTGCCTACAACGCTGTTAAAATTTGGCCGCAATTCCTTATCTTAGATCCACATGTGAGAAGTTGCCAAAATGCTTAGAATCGCTAAAGAAGCTCTTACCTTTGATGACGTACTTTTAGTACCTGGTCATTCTACTGTTTTGCCACATACGGCAAATATTTCAACTCGCTTAACGCGTGGTATCAAACTTAACTTGCCGCTCATTTCAGCATCTATGGATACTGTTACAGAAGCTCGTTTAGCTATTGCCCTCGCGCAGGAAGGTGGTCTTGGTTTTATTCATAAAAACATGACCATTGCAGAACAAGCGAAAAATGTTCGTAAAGTTAAAACCTATGAAGCAGGTATTGTTTCATACCCTGTTACAGTAACGGCCGATCTGACTATTGCAGATGCTGTTGAATTGTCTCAGGAAAAGGGATTCTCAGGTTTTCCGGTCACCGATAGCGAAAATAACCTTGTAGGTATTGTAACTAGTCGTGATATGCGCTTTGAAACTAAGCTTGAACAGCCGGTTTCAACAGTGATGACGAAAAAAGAAAACCTAGTAACGGTTAAAGAGGGAACTGCTCGCGAAGATATCTTAAGCTTAATGCACGAACACCGCATTGAGAAGATTCTTGTGGTTGATGATGCGTTTAAACTTAAAGGCATGATCACCGTAAAAGATTACCAAAAAGCACAAGACAAACCAGATGCATGTAAAGACGAGCAAGGCCGTTTACGTGTAGGTGCTGCGGTAGGCGTTGGCGCAGGCACTGATGAGCGAATTGCTGCATTAGTTGAAGCCGGTGTTGATGTACTACTAATCGATACTTCTCATGGTCACTCTCAAGGTGTTATTGACCGTGTTGCAGCGACTCGTCAAGCTTACCCTGATTTACAAATTGTTGCGGGTAACGTGGCAACTGCCGAAGGTGCTATTGCCCTTGCAGATGCCGGTGTTGATGCTGTTAAAGTAGGTATCGGCCCAGGTTCTATTTGTACTACACGTATTGTTACTGGTTGTGGTGTACCACAAATAACAGCCATTTCAGATGCGGTTGAAGGCCTTAAAGGTCGCGATATTCCAGTGATTGCCGATGGCGGTATTCGTTTTTCTGGTGATATTGTAAAAGCATTGGTTGCCGGTGCATCGTGTGTAATGGTTGGCTCTATGCTCGCGGGTACTGAAGAAGCACCAGGTGAAGTGGAGCTTTATCAAGGTCGTTACTACAAGTCTTACCGTGGTATGGGTAGCCTAGGTGCGATGGATCAAAAAGAAGGGTCATCGGATCGCTACTTCCAAAAATCAAACCAAGCTGACAAGTTAGTACCAGAAGGCATTGAAGGTCGTGTTGCTTATAAAGGGCCAATTGCGACCATTATTCACCAACAAGTGGGTGGTCTTCGCAGTGCAATGGGCTTAACCGGTTGTGCCACAATCGAAGAGCTAAACACTAAACCACAGTTTGTACGTGTAACTTCTGCTGGTATGGGTGAGTCGCATGTTCATGATGTGCAAATTACTAAAGAAGCACCGAACTACCGTTTAGGCTAATCAGCCTTTAACAACTTGAAAAAAGTGGGCTAACCTTTGTTAGCCCTAATATAGTCACACAGCTTAAGCTGGTGGCGTTTAGCACCTGACTTTACGAGATACTTCATGAGCAAAGACATTCACGATTCACGAATCCTCATTTTAGATTTTGGTTCACAATACACGCAGTTAATCGCCCGTCGCGTGCGCGAAATTGGTGTTTATTGTGAGCTTTGGGCTTGGGATGTAACCGAAGAGCAAATTCGCGAGTTTAACCCACAAGGTATTATCCTTTCTGGTGGCCCAGAATCAACCACGCTTGAAAATAGCCCGCGTGCTCCTGAGTATGTATTTAATGCAGGCGTTCCAGTACTTGGTATTTGTTACGGTATGCAAACTATGGCAACGCAGCTTGGCGGCCGTGTACATAGCTCAGATAAAAAAGAATTTGGTTACGCACAAGTTGAAAAAGTGGGTAACTGTGCATTATTTGATGCCATTGAAGATCATATTACTGATGGCGGCAATGGCGTACTAGATGTGTGGATGAGCCACGGTGATAAAGTAATGGAAATTCCAGATACTTTTAATACCACAGCTAAAACATCTACTTGTCCGCATGCGGCAATGTCTAACGAAGAAAAACGCTTTTACGGTGTACAATTTCACCCAGAAGTAACACACACACATCAAGGTCAACGTTTACTAGAGCGTTTTGCTATTGATATTTGTGGTTGTGAAAAATTATGGACGCCAGCAAAAATCATTGATGACGCCATTGAGCGTATCAAAGAAACTGTAGGTGACGACGAAGTTATTTTAGGCTTATCAGGCGGTGTAGATTCATCGGTTGTGGCTATGCTTATTCACCGTGCTATTGGTGAGCGCCTAACCTGTGTATTTGTTGATAACGGTTTACTTCGTTTAAACGAAGGCCAGCAAGTTATGGATATGTTTGGCAATAAGTTTGGTTTAAACATTGTTAAAGTAGATGCCGAAGATCAATTTTTAAATGACTTAGCAGGTAAATCAGATCCTGAAGATAAGCGTAAAGCTATTGGCCACACGTTTATTAATGTATTTGATGAGCAAGCTAAAAAGCTTAAAAACGCAAAATGGTTAGGCCAAGGTACAATTTACCCTGACGTAATCGAATCAGCGGCATCAGCGACTGGTAAAGCACACGTGATTAAATCGCACCATAATGTGGGCGGCTTACCAGATGACATGCAAATGGGCTTAGTAGAGCCATTACGTGAGTTATTTAAGGATGAAGTACGTAAAATTGGTTTAGAGCTAGGTTTACCGTACGACATGCTTTACCGTCACCCATTCCCAGGGCCTGGTTTAGGTGTGCGTGTACTTGGCGAAATCAAAAAAGAGTACTGTGATTTACTTCGCCGCGCTGATGCTATTTTCATTGAAGAGCTTCACAAAGCAGAGCTTTACCATAAAGTAAGCCAAGCGTTTACTGTATTCTTACCGGTTAAGTCGGTAGGGGTTATGGGTGATGCACGTAAGTACGATTGGGTTGTTTCACTTCGTTGTGTTGAAACCATCGACTTTATGACTGCACGTTGGTCACATTTACCGTATGAGTTTTTAGGTGTGGTTTCTAACCGTATCATTAACGAAATCGACGGTATCTCACGCGTTGTTTACGATATTTCAGGAAAACCACCTGCCACTATCGAGTGGGAATAATCCTCCCATTGCTATAATTAAGTAATAACTAACGGCGAATTAGCATGCTAATTCGCCGTTTTGTTTATTTAAAAAGCAAACAAACCAAAAAGTTGATTTTTTACTTTACCTTTGTCAAAAGGTCTTTATAATTCATCGTCATTGCAGGGGCGTAGTTCCAATTGGTAGAACAGCGGTCTCCAAAACCGACGGTTGGGAGTTCGAATCTCTCCGCCCCTGCCATTTCTTCTTTACATCGTTTTGATTACTTCCTATATTATTCATCTTACTAATCCATCGAGTTGTTATGCATTCACGTTACGCATCTGTTTTTGGTATAGAAAAGCTTGAACTTAATCAACACTTTCGCCCAGCTCAAGCTGAGTTGTCAGCGACTTCATCGTTAATACTCTGTGATACATTAAAAGATGATATTGAGCGTGCGTTTGCACCTGTAACAATAAACAAGATTGTTAAATCATCAACCATTGAGTTTAGTGAGCAACAATTAGGCCTGCCTGATTCTAACCTAACCTGTGCGCAAAAACGTGCGTTATGGGCTTTAATGAGTGAACACCTTGATACACTTTAAGTCGGTTACCGATGAGAATATCAATGAGCTGATGGCCATTGAAAATGCCTGTCATACACACCCTTGGACGTTAAAAACAATGCAGTCGTGTTTGCAGGGGCGCTATTTCAATTTAGCTGCGTTCGATGACGGGCAAATGATAGGCTTTTACATTGGTGAAAAAGCAGGGCCCGATTTTACCTTAATGGATATTTGTGTTGCCCCGAGCTTTCAGGGACAAGGATTTGCTAAGCAGTTATTAACGCAGTTTATAGCGTACGGCGAGCAACACAGTGCCGAAAACTTATTTTTAGAAGTGAGAGAGTCTAATACGCGGGCGATTGCTTTGTATGAGCGTGCGGGCTTTATTGAAATGTCAGTACGTAAAAATTATTACCCCAGCGATGCGCCAAATAAAAATGGCTTTGAAGATGCGATTTTAATGGGCATGGCACTGGGTTTAAATTTTTAATGATTACTTATTAGCGATGGCTTGTTCTATTGCTGTAATGAGTTCTACAACGCGTTTTTCTCTTTGAGTCATATCATTGCCTTTTAAACTTTGCTCAAGCGCTGATGCGCTATGGTAAATATCATCAAAGTTAAAACAACCGGCACTGCCCTTAATACTGTGGGCAAGTGCGCGTAGTGTTTCGCAATCTTGGTTGTTATAAAGGGTTTTTATCTGCTTTAAGTAATCAGGTAAACTTGCCAAATAATTAGCATTTATTTGCTGAAATTTCTCACTTTTTAATAAGCTATCCCACTTATTTTGATTATCGCGTTCAAGGTGTAAATAGCTGACTAATACATTTTCTAGTGCGTCTTTATCAATGGGTTTACCAAGCGCTTTGTTACAGCCTGCTTCAAGGTAAGTATCTATATCATGGTTCATGACATTAGCGGTTAGGGCGATAATTGGGCCATCGTAGGCGGCATCTCTGAGCATTTTAGTTGCTTCTAAGCCGCCCATAACCGGCATTTGCATATCCATGATTATAAGCTGGTAGTCGTTCACTAGTGCCATTTCTACTGCTTGTGCGCCATTATTGGCTATATCAGGCTCTAACCCCCATGTTTGAAGGAGTAATTTTATCAGCAACTGATTATCGGGGTTATCTTCTGCCACTAAAATATGCGCATCAAAGTTATTGGTTGCAAAAGAAAGTTGCGGGTCTTTTTCGGGTGATAGCTGAGAGTGTTCAGTCAAAAGCAGGTTACTACTAAGCCCATTACCTAAATGACAATCTATATCGATAGTAAAACAACTACCCACACCCACTTCACTGGTGACGCTGACATCGCCACCGAGCAGCTGAGCCAAATTTTTTGAAATACATAGCCCTAATCCTGTACCACCAAATCGGCGTGTGGTTGTGGCATCAGCTTGTTCAAATGGCGTAAATAATCGACTTATTTGGTTTGCCGACATGCCTATACCGGTGTCTTCAACTATAAATGTAAGAATTTTTGGTGCTTGAAACTTTGCCGTAATTGTTACTTGGCCTTGCTCAGTAAATTTAACTGCGTTACTGGCAATATTAATCAGTATTTGTTTTAAACGAGTAACGTCACTATTTATGGTATGTGGTAATGGTAGCGAATAATTAATTGTAAATGAAAGCTGTTTCTCTTGTGCTAAAGGTTTAATGATTGATTCAACATCATGAATAAGCTGCACAACATTTAATGGTGTTTGCTCAACAGCGAGTTTTTCGGCTTCAATTTTTGATAAATCGAGGATGTTATTAATAAGCTCTAATAAATGTTTTGAATTACGAAGAATAGTGCCTAAATGATGTTTATCGTTTGTTTTCTTATCGCTATGCAGTAGTTGCTCGGTAAAACCCATAATAGCAGTGAGCGGAGTGCGAATTTCATGGCTCATATTGGCTAAAAAACGACTCTTAAGCTGGTTTGCTTGCTCTGCTTGAGCGATGGCTGTTTCAAGCTTACTATTCATTGATTCAAGTGCCTTAGTACGGCTCTCTACTTTGTCTTCTAAGTGATGCTTATATTCTTCTAGCTGCTCTTGATAATGCTTAATTTGGTTAATCATGTGATTAAAGTCGTTAAACAGTATGCCTACCTCATCGGTAGTATAAGCAGGCAGTGTGACTGAGAGGTCGCCATCACCTACTCGGTGACTTGCTTCACCTAGTAATTCAATTGGGTTAAGCAGTAAATTGCGCACCACAATAAAAATTAAGATCGGTAGGGTGATCACAGAAATAATTACAATTAGCCCAGTGATGACACTAATTGCTTTACCTGATTGATACAGTACCGCTTTAGGAATGGTCGACACATAATAGTAGCCGCCACTCATTTGGGCTGCGAAAATCAATCGTTCTATTTTATCAACGCTCGAAAGCTCAATGGTTGATAAGCTGCCAATATCAGCTAGGTCATTAATTTTATTAAGTTCATACTCACTAACATAGTGGCCACGCATTTTGTAATCAGAGCTAAATAAAATTTTACCATCATTGGCGAGCAGTAAATTTAAGGTGTTGTTATAAGGGGCTTCTAAAATACTGGTGTTTAAAATCGAAGGTTCGACCTTAAGGACAATAAAACCAAGTTGTTGTGGGCGTTTTAAATAGTAGTCAACGCTGTATATGCGTTGCACAAAATATAAGTTGGTGGTGCCGTCTTCTTTTTGCACCATAAACTGCTGCTGGCTTAAATTGCTTTGTATGACTTGGTCAAAAAACGGATAAGACTTTGGCGCGACAGTTAAATTACTGGAGTAATAGGCATCACTTTCACCGGTTTTTGAGACTAAATTAATACTAATAATATCAGGGTAGGCTTCACTGTAACTGGCAAATACATCCATTAACGCCCCAAGGCGATAGGTATAGCTGGCGTCTTCAAATAAATCTTTAGCTAAAAAGTCACTTAGTACCGGTGAGGCAGAGAGTAACTTAGCCGTTGCATGAAAAGAGTCTATATAGTTGAATACTTTTTGCTGTTGTTGCTCTACAAAGCGACTCATGATCAAGTCAGCTTGTTTTTGCGTAGAGTTAGTTACATTAGTGAGCGTAAACCCACCTAAAAATAACAACGGCAGTATAACCAGTGGAGTTATATACCATAATAATCGAATACTTAGCTTACTGGTTTTCATTACCCAACATCAAATCCTCCATGTAATCGAACAATAATATGATTTACAGAACCATTACTCAAGCTTGGTGTTAAGTTAGTGGGGAATTTATAGCGTTATTGTTAATAATCGCTGAAAACACCAAACTTAAAAAAGATCCGTTAATAACCAACCATTGATTGTTTATAAAGCCAAGATCAGCGAAAATAGTCTTCAATTACGATTAACTTAACGGATAGCGTCACAAGAGCTAATTTGGGTTCTTGTTGGGGTATGTTGAGCTTTCTAGGTTAGCTTGTTTTTAGCCTTGAAAGCTCAGCATACTAAAATACAAATACATCCGTATATCAACTAAAAGAACCTTTTTAATGGCAGACCAAAATCTCCTTAGCGAAATTAATAAACGCCGTACCTTTGCGATCATCTCGCATCCGGATGCGGGTAAAACCACTATCACAGAAAAAGTATTGTTATTCGGACAAGCAATTCAAAAAGCCGGAACAGTAAAAGGGCGTGGCTCTAATCAGCATGCTAAGTCTGATTGGATGGAAATGGAAAAAGAGCGTGGTATTTCTGTGACTACCTCAGTAATGCAATTTCCATATAACAATGCGTTAGTTAATTTACTTGATACTCCAGGACACGAAGACTTCTCTGAAGATACTTACCGTACATTAACCGCGGTAGATTCGTGTTTAATGGTGATAGATGCCGCCAAAGGTGTAGAAGAACGTACCCGTAAGTTAATGGAAGTAACACGTCTGCGCACCACGCCGATTATTACCTTTATGAATAAATGTGACCGTGATATTCGCGACCCAATGGAACTACTCGACGAAGTAGAAACAGAGCTAAATATTGCCTGTGCACCTATTACGTGGCCAATTGGCTGTGGTAAAGAATTTAAAGGTGTTTACCATATCCATAACGAAGAAACTATTTTATACAAAACAGGCCAAGGCCATACTATTCAAGAAGTGCGTAGCATTAAAGGACTTGATAACCCAGAGCTTGACCAAGCGATTGGTGATGAACTTGCAGCCCAGTTACGTGACGAGTTAGAGCTGGTTATTGGTGCATCACACGAGTTTGATTTAGATCTGTTCTTAGCGGGTGAGTTATCGCCTGTATACTTTGGTACTGCACTTGGTAACTTTGGTGTAGATCATGTTCTAGATGGACTGACTGAATGGGCGCCAACGCCTTTACCTCGTGAAACAGAAGACCGCCAAGTTGTAGCCACAGAAGAAAACTTCACTGGGTTTGTATTTAAAATTCAGGCCAACATGGATCCAAAACACCGTGACCGTATTGCCTTTATGCGTATTGTGTCGGGTAAATACAGCCAAGGCATGAAAATGAATCATGTGCGTATAGGTAAACAAGTGAGTATTTCTGATGCGGTAACCTTTATGGCGGGCGATCGTGAGCGTGCAGCTGATGCTTACGCTGGTGATATTATTGGTTTACATAACCACGGTACGATTCAAATTGGTGATACCTTTACCCAAGGCGAAAAAATTAAGTTCAGCGGTATTCCAAACTTCGCCCCTGAATTATTCCGCCGTATTCGTCTGCGCGATCCATTAAAACAAAAACAGCTATTAAAAGGACTGGTACAGCTTTCAGAAGAGGGCGCAGTACAAGTATTCAGACCATTAATTAATAATGACTTAATTGTAGGTGCGGTAGGTGTGTTGCAGTTTGACGTGGTGGTAGCGCGTTTAAAAGCTGAATATAACGTTGATGCAATTTACGAAAGCGTGAATGTAAATACAGCCCGTTGGGTTAGCTGTGATGATGTTAAAAAGTTTGAAGAATTTAAACGTAAGTGCGAAAGCAACTTAGCACTTGATGGTGGCGATAATTTAACTTACATCGCGCCGAGTCGTGTAAATCTTAACTTGTCGACAGAGCGTTACCCTGAAGTGACATTTAATCACACGCGTGAAAACTAGCACTTAGCCTCTAGAATTAACACAAAGCCTGCTTTGGCGGGCTTATAAAGGTAAATAATATTATGAATATTCGTACTATTTTAGTAGAAAAAGCCATTGCCGCTATGACCGCCGCAGGCCTACCAGAAGATACTAACCCAGCGGTCACCCAAAGCACTCGCCCACAGTTTGGTGATTACCAAATTAATGGCGCGATGGGCGCAGCTAAAAAAATGAAAAGTAACCCGCGTGAATTGGCGCAAAAAATTATTGATCAGTTAGATGTAAGCGACATTGCCGAAAAAACGGAAATTGCTGGCCCTGGTTTTATTAATATTCACTTAAAGCCGGAGTTTTTAGCTCAAAGCGTACAAGCTGCTAATAACCACGCAAAACTTGCCGTAACTGAGCACGCCAAACCACAAAAAGTAGTGGTTGATTACTCATCGCCTAACCTTGCAAAAGAAATGCACGTAGGTCACTTACGCTCAACTATTATTGGTGATGCCGTAGTACGTGCGCTTGAATTTAGAGGCGATACCGTTGTTCGTCAAAATCACATGGGTGATTGGGGCACACAGTTTGGTATGCTAATTGCGCATTTAGAAGATCAAATTAACCAAGGTGTTGATTTAGATACTGTTGCGCTTGCTGATTTAGAAACCTTTTACCGCGATGCGAAAAAGCGTTTTGACGACGAAGAAGGCTTTGCCGATAAAGCGCGTAACTACGTAGTTAAACTGCAAGGTGGCGACGCACACTGTGAAAAACTGTGGAAACTATTTATTGCCACTTCAGTGAAACACTCTGAAGAAGTATACAAGCGTTTAAACGTAACCCTTACACCTGCCGACATTATGGCTGAAAGTGCTTATAACAGCGAACTTAACGATATTATTAGCTTATTAAAAGATAAAAATATCGCAGTAGAGTCGCAAGGCGCACAAGTGGTATTTTTAGATGAGCTTGCAAATAAAGACGGTGAACCTTCAGCGTTTATCGTGCAAAAATCAGGTGGCGGCTTTTTATATGCAACCACAGATTTAGCAGCGTGTGATTATCGCTCAAACAAGTTGGGTGCAGAGCGTATTTTAATTTTTGTTGATGCGCGCCAGAGTCTTCACTTTAATCAAGTAGAGTTAACTGCACGTAAAGCCGGTTTATTACGTGATGAAACTAGTTACGAGTTTTGTCCATTTGGCACCATGATGGGCGCTGATGGTAAACCATTTAAAACCCGTACAGGCGGCACGGTTAAATTAGCTGATTTGCTTGAAGAGTCAATTACTCGCGCAGCAGCTAAACTCGCTGAGCGTGAATCAGATTTATCTGACGAAGACCGTAGTGAAATTGCACGTAAAGTGGGTATTGGCGCAGTTAAATATGCTGACCTTTCTAAGCATCGTACCAGCGATTACATCTTCAACTGGGACAGCATGCTAAGCTTTGAAGGCGCAACAGCCCCTTACTTACAATATGCTTATACGCGTGTTCGCAGTATTTTCCGTAAGTCTGGCGTTGATGCTGCAAGCTTAAAAGCCAATGTAAGTATTATTGAGCCGCAAGAGAAAACACTCGCGCTTAAATTATTGCAGTTGGAAGAAGTCCTTGATCTGATGATCAATGAAGCCACACCGCACGTATTATGTGGTTACTTATACGAACTAGCTAGTCTATACATGACATTTTATGAAGCTTGCCCAGTACTTAAAGAGGGCGTAGAGCCAAGTGTTCGTGATAGTCGTTTAGTGTTGTGTAATTTAGTGGCAGATACGCTGAAAACAGGATTGGATTTACTAGGTATCGAAGTCATGGAGCAAATGTAATCTGCTACGTGTAGTTCGCTTTGACTGCGTTGTCGTGCTTTTTTAGCCTAAGTCACATACTATATGTATGCTCCTTGGCATAATAAAGCACTTCGCCTTGTCAGCACTTCTACACTTGCAGATATCTGAGTTGTGTAGTTCGTTTTAGCTGCGTTGGTAAAACTATTTAGCCTAAGTCACATACAAACCGTATGCTCCTATGCATAAATAGTTTTACCGCCTTGCTAGCACTCCTAGACTTACAGATAATTTTAGGTTTAGGTGTTAGATTTATATTGACACTGTTCGGTATGTTCACCAATTTTGTAGCTGATAGCTGATAGCTGATAGCTGATAGCTGATAGCTGATAGCTGATAGCTGATAGCTGATAGCTGATAGCTGATAGCTGATAGCTGATAGCTGATAGCTGATAGCTGATAGCTGATAGCTGATAGCT
>NZ_JBEOOG010000075.1:0-19856 GCF_040308965.1 Pseudoalteromonas sp. MER144-MNA-CIBAN-0113 | reverse complement strand
AACTCTGGAGTAAACAACGCCCCCTTTTAGGGGGCTAATTCAAAGCCACCTTCTTTAGAAGGTGGATCTTTTACTTAATATGAGGTTTTATTATGGCTCAAAATCAAACGCCTAACTTTGGCATGGTCGGTTTAGGCTTGCGAAGAGAAATGCTAGATGAGCTTGAGCATGCCATACCAAAACAAATTGAGTTTATGGAAGTGGCCCCAGAGAACTGGTTAAAGCTAGGTGGGCGCTTTGAAAAGCAATTTAAGCAGTTAACCAATACTAATTATTTTGTTTGCCATGGTTTATCTCTTTCTATTGGCTCACCTGAGCCGCTCGATATTGAATTTATAAAGTCGTTAAAATCTTTCTTTGATAACCACGATATTAAAGCTTATAGCGAACATTTAAGCTATTGCTCAGGTAAAGGCCATATGTATGACTTAATGCCAATTCCTTTTACTGAGGAGGCGGTTAACCATGTTGTTTCTCGGGTTAAACAGGTACAAGATATTTTAGAACGCCCGCTAGCGCTAGAAAATGTGTCTTATTATGGTGCCCCTGGTCAGCAGCTATCAGAGCTTGAATTTACCAATGCTATTTTAGAAGACGCAGACTGCCAGTTGCTATTAGACGTTAATAATATTTATGTGAACTCGATTAATCATGGTTATGATGCACAAGCGTTTTTAAGTGGGCTACCAACTAATAAAATTGCCTATTGTCATGTTGCAGGCCACTACAATGAGGCTGATGACCTTATTATAGATACTCATGGCGCAGATGTTATTGATCCCGTATGGCAGTTGCTTGATAGCGCTTATGAAACACATGGTGTATTTCCGACGCTGTTAGAGCGGGACTTTAATATTCCACCTATTAACGTGTTAACCAAAGAGCTGGATATAATTCATCAATTACAAGCAAAGCACCTGCAGCTGTTATCCACTGAGCAAAGTGCTTAAACAGTCCTATGCAGCTAGTAATAACAACAGCATGGTTTTAAAAGAGTATTAACTATGAGTTTTATCGATATTCAAAATGAGTTTATGGCTCATATTCGCCAGCCCAACACGAACCCTTGCCCAGCAGATGTTGAAGACAGACGTATGGCTATTTATCGGGAGCTTTTTTTTAATAATATTAATGGGTTTGTTTCATCAGCATTTCCAGTTTTAAAAACACTCTATAGTGAGCAACAGTGGCTATTACTAGTTCGTCAATTTTTTAGTGAACATGATTGCCAGTCTCCTTACTTTTTAGATATTGCTGAAGAGTTTATAACGTATTTAATGACAAGTTATGTGCCCAAAGAGTGCGACCCTGTGTTTATGCTAGCGCTGGCGCATTATGAATGGATTGAGCTTGATGTATCGGTAACTCAGGCTGACTTGAATGAGACCGAACTGGTAACGAATCAATTAACCCATAGCCCTTTATATTTATCTAAAACGGCACGTAACTTAAGCTATGAATTCCCCGTACAACATATTAGCGAAGCGTTTCAACCGCAACAGCCCTCTGAGCAGCCACATTATTTTGTGGTGTACAGAGATAAAGACGATGAAGTACAATTTTTAGCAACTAATGCGATGACCGCCATGCTGTTGTCTATTATTGACAATAACGCAGGAAGCACATTTGCGCATGTTTGCCAGCAAGTCAGTGAAAATGCACCTCAATTTAGCCTTGAGCAAATAACTCAAGGCGCATTAAGTACCCTAACGGCTATGGCACAGCGTCAAATTATAGTGACAAAAAATCAAGATTAAGCTCTTTATAGATTATTTCACATCGTCTATTATAACGCCTTTATTTGTTGTGCTTAATAAAAGGTTGTACCGATGTCAGATGATAAAGAGTTTAAAGACCCGTTTAATGCGGTTTACTTTTTTGCATTTTTAGCCGTGTTTGCTGGAATAGGGTGTTTAAATGCTATTTTAGGTTGGATCACCAGCTTGACGTAATTTTTGCTTTATTTCATAAGGCTGTTGTTTTCATCAGCCTTATATTTTTTTATCTTGTTTACCCTTCCTGAATTTTTATAACTACCGCAAACTCGCAATTTACGCTCACTTAAGGTTATAATCACCTGCTTTGTAATATGAACCATTGAGCAGTTAAAATTATGACTCAAGTAACACCAGCAATTATCAAAAACAGCATTACTACAATTGCTGATTACCCTAAAGCGGGCATTATGTTTCGCGATGTAACAACCCTAATGGCAAACCCTGAAGCGTTTAAAGCAACCATAGATGCATTTATTAACGCCTATAAAGATCAAGGTTTTACTAAAATTATCGGCACAGAATCGCGTGGCTTTATTTTTGGTGCACCGCTATCTTATGCCTTGGGAATTCCTTTTATCCCTGTTCGCAAACCTGGTAAATTACCGCGCGAAGTTATTCGCCAAGATTACCAACTCGAATATGGTGAAGATACATTAGAGCTTCATACTGATGCGATTGTAGCCGGTGACAAAGTATTGCTAGTTGACGACTTGTTGGCGACCGGTGGTACAATTGAAGCAACAGCCAAGTTGGTTGCAAAATTAGGCGGCAACGCCACAGATGCAGCATTCGTCGTATCGTTACCTGAACTAGGTGGGGAGCAGCGTGTTGAAAAAATGGGTATTAAAATCCTAAAATTGGTTGAATTCGAAGGCGAATAATCGATGAGTTATCAGGTTCTAGCGAGAAAATGGCGTCCTCAAACCTTTCATGAATTGGTTGGGCAGTCTCATGTTAAACAAGCGCTGGTTAATGCGCTGAGTCAAAATAGACTGCATCACGCTTATTTATTCACTGGAACCCGTGGTGTTGGTAAAACGACCATTGCGCGTATTTTTGCTAAAAGCTTAAATTGTGATGAGGGCATTTCTGCCACACCATGTGGTCAATGTAGTAGCTGTGTTGATATAGAAGCAGGGCGCTACATTGATTTACTCGAAATAGATGCGGCCTCACGCACAAAAGTTGAAGATACTCGCGAAATACTCGATAACGTTCAATATGCGCCAACCCGCGGACGCTATAAAGTGTACTTAATTGATGAAGTACACATGTTGTCAAAGCACAGCTTTAATGCCTTATTAAAAACGCTTGAAGAGCCACCTGAGCATGTAAAGTTTTTACTGGCGACCACCGATCCACAAAAATTACCGGTAACTATTTTATCGCGCTGTTTACAGTTTAATTTAAATGCCTTGTCGCAAGCTGAAATTAAGCAACAGCTTGAGCATGTTCTTACGCAAGAGCAGCTCAATTTTGATAATGATGCCCTAAGTATTATTGCTAAAGCAGCCGATGGCAGTATGCGAGATGCGCTGAGCCTGACCGATCAGGCTATTGCCCAAACAAATGGCGATATTAATAATCAAGCTGTTCAAGCCATGCTTGGTTTAATGGATACCCATTATAGTCAGAGTTTACTCGCTGCATTACTCGCGCAGGATGGCGCAGCCTTAATGGCTGAAGTTGCCCAAGTCGCGAGCAGAAATCCTAATTACATTGCACTACTTGATGACTTAATTGCACTTACGCATATTATTCAATTAAGCCAATTAGTGCCTGAAGCGGCAGCACTTGATAGCAATAATGCTGACTACATTAAGCATGTTGCAGCGCACACTCATGCTCAGCAAATTCAAGTGTATTATCAGTTATTACTGAATGGCAAAAAAGATTTACAGTGGGCGCCTGAGCCACGCTTAGGGTTTGAGATGATTATGCTACGATTGTTAGCATTTCAACCTGAGCACTCACAAACGACGCATTCAGCACCTAGCTCGCAACCCGCGCCAGAGCAAAATGCCACAGGGCGTACCAATGCATTGCGTGATATTTTAAATAAAAATAAACCAGCGCAGAGCAATAGCACTGAAAGTCAGCCATCAATACATAATCCACAGCCAATAGAGGCTGCTGAGCCTGAGGTTTCGCGCTCTGATAATAGCCGGACTCACATTGAGCAAGAGTCAACGCAAAGTCAGCCAAACGTGTCTGATACAACGCCAATGAGCGATGAACAAGCACAGCGTCAAAGCAAAGATGATGCCTACATGCAGCACAGCGATGTAGAACAAACCATTGCAGCGCAATACGATGATGTAATGAGTAGCGCGGTTGACCAAGGATTTAATCCTGAGCTATCAAACGTACCTAGTAGCACTGAGCATTCAGCGCCAACAATGGGCGAGCAAGAAGCACGTGCACAGTCTGCAATAGCGCGTATTTTACGTGACAGAAATATTTCCGGTGCGGGTAAACTGTCAAGCGCAGCAACCGAAAAACCTGTTGTGCCAAAATCGACCCCTGCTAGGCCCGTCGATAAACCTATTAGCAATACACCTCAAACTGTAGCGCAGGAGCCGCCTCCATGGGATAGTGAGGCGGGTGATGAGTTACCAAAAAAGCCAGCGCTCCCCATGTCAGGGAGCAAGCCACAGGTAAGCACTAAACCTGCAAATAAAGTTGACTTTAAAGCAAAGCATCAAACAATTACCGAAAATCTTGCACCTGAGCTATTAGAGCAAATTAATCCGCAAAAACCGGCTCCTGTTGTTGAACAAGCACCAAGTATTCCGGTGCCGGATGATTTTCAAAGCCCCATCAGTGAAATTAGATTTGCCCATCAACAAGATGAATGGGCTTATTTAATTAAGCGAATGGGGCTTGGCGGGCGCATGCGCCAGTTTGCCTTGCATTCAATTTTTACCAAGCAAGACAATCATTTTCATATTGAAGTCGATGAATCGCAAAAGCATTTAGATACGCCTATGCTGCGCCAAAAGTTAAATGTGGCGTTATCGACTATTTATGGACATAACGTTGAGCTAAATATCGACTTTGCCAGTGGGGTGATTGACTCGCCTTATCTAATTCAACAAAAAATTGATGCAGGTCGTCATCAGCAAGCGATTGATGTGATCACAAGTGATGAAAATATAGTACAATTTCAACAGTTATTTAGCGCTGAAATTGACGAAAACAGTATTCAGGCATTGTAATTAACGACCAGTGCCCTTATTTATACTTCAGTTAATGTATTAAAAGAAAGAGAGACGATTATGTTTAAAGGTGGAATGGGTAACATGATGAAGCAAGCGCAGCAAATGCAAGAGCGCATGCAAAAAGCCCAAGAAGAAATCGCAACAATGGAAGTCGTTGGTGAAGCTGGTGCCGGTTTAGTTAAAGTAACCATGCTTGGTAACCACAACGTGCGCCGTGTTGAGCTTGATGAGAGCTTAATGGAAGACGACAAAGACATGATTGAAGATTTACTTGCAGCAGCGTGTAATGATGCTGTTCGCCGCGTTGCTGAAGAAACGCAAGAGCGTATGGGCAAAGTGACAGGCGGTATGCAATTACCGCCTGGTATGAAAATGCCGTTCTAAGCAACTATGCAACTTTCAGATAGTTTAACATCGCTGATAGAGGCACTTCGTTGTCAGCCAGGTATTGGCCCGAAGTCTGCCCAGCGTATTGCATTTCATTTATTAGAGCGCGACCGTAAAGGCGGTGCTCAACTTGGTAATGCCTTGACTAAAGCAATGAGCGCTGTAGGTCATTGCCAATCGTGCCGCACATTTACCGAGCAAGCACAATGTGATATTTGCTTAAGCACTAAACGCCAAGACAGTGGTATTTTATGTGTTGTTGAATCGCCAACGGATGTACTCGCCATTGAGCAAACAGGTCAATACAAAGGGCTTTACTTTGTATTAATGGGGCATTTATCACCGATTGATGGCATAGGGCCTAAAGAAATTGGCCTTGATGTACTCGAGCAAAAGCTTGCGCAAGGCGGTATTAATGAAGTCATTTTAGCCACAAATCCTTCGGTTGAAGGCGAAACAACGGCGCATTATATTGCTCAGCTTTGCCACAAAAACAATGTGGGTGCATCGCGTATTGCTCATGGTATTCCTGTTGGTGGTGAGCTTGATTTAGTCGATGGAATGACGCTTATGCATGCATTTAGCGGTAGGCGCTTAGTCAGCCATGAATAGTTTATTTTAAGCTTAACTATTTGAACTTACTTTAAAAGCCTACATACATGCTGTAGGCTTTTTTGTTGGCTTTAATTGCAATATAAACAAAAGTTTAAGGATGGTATGGCTGCAATAACCCAAAGTGCTAATGTGATTGTTGATGACTTTATCGCACCTGTTTGCCATGAACACATAAAAATTATTTATCAAGATGAGGCGCTTTTAGTGATCAATAAACCTAGCGGTTTATTGAGTTTGTCGGGTAAAAACCCACTAAATTGGGATTCCGTTCATTATCGTTTAGTCAATGGTCAACAGGGTAAAACAGCCGCCTTTGCAGAAGCAAAGTTACCTCATCGATTAGATTTTGGAACCTCAGGGATCATGCTGGTGGCACTCAATAGTGAGTCGGCAAAAAACCTCAATCAACAATTTCAAAGTCACACCATAAGCAAACGCTATGTCGCTATGTTGCAAGGAAAAGTGTGCGATAACCACGGACAAATAAATTACCCGATTGCTAAAGACAAACTCTATTTTCCTCGTGTTAAGTTATGTAACACCACAGGCAAAGCGGCCTTAACACACTACACAGTACTTAAGCGTTTTATACAACCAATCAAGACGTTAGTGCAATTTACCCCCGTTACTGGTCGAACGCATCAATTACGTATTCATAGTCATGCAATTGGGCATCCTATTTTAGGCTGCGATTTGTATAAAAGTGAACAGAGTGAGCAGATGGCGTCGCGTTTGCAGTTACATGCCAGCGATATATACTTTCATCATCCAAGCACTCAAAAGCCGATGCATTTACACTGTGCTAGCCCATTTTGAACAGATATTGTTTTTTATAATATTGTTGTTTTTTGCTGGCAGCTTTTTTTACTTTTTTCCCTTGAAGTTCTGACACCTCCCCCCATATTAAGTGCATAACGCAGACACTTTGCAAATTGGAGATACATAAATGACTGCAGCACAAAAAGAAACATTAGGCTTTCAAACAGAAGTAAAACAATTACTAAACTTAATGATTCACTCGCTTTATTCTAATAAAGAAATATTTTTACGTGAGCTTGTATCAAATGCATCTGATGCAGCCGATAAATTACGCTTTTTAGCGTTATCAAACGGCGACTTATATCAAGGTGATGCTGATTTACGTGTACGTATTAGTGCTGATAAAGAAGCCAATACGGTAACCATTTCTGATAATGGTATTGGTATGACGCGTGATGAAGTGATCAGCTCATTAGGCACCATTGCTAAGTCGGGTACGGCTGAATTTTTCAAAAACTTAACAGGCGATCAAAGTAAAGATTCACAGCTTATTGGCCAGTTTGGTGTTGGTTTTTACTCAGCATTTATTGTTGCTGATGAAGTGACTGTTCGTACTCGTAAAGCAGGAGAGACTACAGCGGTTGAATGGCAGTCAAAAGGTGAAGGCGAGTACACGCTACAAGAAATCGAAAAAGAAGGCCGTGGTACAGACATTATTTTACATCTTCGTGAAGAAGAAAATGAATATGCAGATGAGTGGCGTCTTCGCAGTATCGTCACTAAATACTCTGATCATATTTCTACACCAGTACAAATGTACAAGGCAGAAGTACCTGAGTCTGAAGGTGAAGATGGTGAAAAAATCCCAGCTGTTCCAGGTGAGTGGGAAAGCATTAACCGTGCAACTGCATTGTGGACACGTGACAAATCAGAAATTTCTGAGGACGAATACAAAGAGTTTTATAAGCATGTAAGCCACGACTGGGAAGATCCGCTTAGCTGGGGACATAACAAAGTTGAAGGTAAAACTGAATACACCAGTTTGTTATACATTCCTAAAAAAGCACCCTTTGATTTATGGAACCGTGAGCGCCAAAGTGGTTTAAAACTTTATGTGCAACGCGTGTTTATTATGGATGACGCTGAACAGTTTATGCCAAGCTACTTACGTTTTGTTAAAGGCTTATTAGACTCAAACGATTTACCGCTAAACGTATCGCGTGAAATTTTACAAGACAACAAAGTAACCCAAGCTATTCGTAAGGGGTGTACGTCGCGTATTATTAAAATGCTTGAGCGTATGGCTAAAAACAAAGCTGATGATTACCAAACATTTTGGAATGAATTTGGTCAGGTAATGAAAGAAGGCCCAGCTGAAGATGCGGCCAACAAAGAAAGCATTGCTAAATTACTGCGCTTTTCATCAACGCACACCGACTCAGAAACTCAAGATGTTTCACTTGAGCAATACATTGAGCGCATGAAAGACAGCCAAGATAAAATTTACTATGTGGTTGCTGACTCATTTATTGCTGCTAAAAATTCACCACACTTAGAAATCTTCCGTAAAAAAGGCATTGAAGTATTGTTGCTAAGCGATCGTGTAGATGAGTGGATGATGAGCCATTTAACGGAATTTGGCGAAAAGCAATTTCAGTCAATTACCCGTGGTGATTTAGACTTAGGTAAGCTAGATGACGAAGAAACTAAAAAAGCACAAGAAGAGTCTGAAAAAGAAGTTGCAGGCTTAGTTGAGCGCATCAAAACTGCGTTAGGTGATGATGTTAAAGATGTACGCTTTACTCACCGCTTAACTGACTCACCAGCGTGTGTAGTGAGCGATGACAACGACATGAGCTCGCAAATGCAAAAGCTAATGGAGTCAGTAGGTCAAGCTGTTCCAGAGGCTAAGCCTGTGTTTGAATTAAACCCAGATCACCAACTGGTTAAGCACTTAAATGATGAGCAAGACGAAGATAAGTTTGCACAGTGGTCACATGTACTACTAGACCAAGCCTTGCTTGCAGAGCGCGGTACGCTTAAAGATCCAACTGGATTTGTAACTCGCTTAAATAAACTTATGCTTGATTTAAGCAAATAAGTATTAAAAATCAATGATTGAGTAAAAAGGGAACGTCTGTTCCCTTTTTTATGCGCTGTTGTATAGACAATTAGTATAAGTTACTTGAGTATCTGCAGCGCTTATGGAAGAATTCAGACTTTAAAATAAACTCTCATATTAGGGGACAATGATATGCGCATTATTCTTTTGGGCGCGCCGGGTGCAGGTAAAGGTACTCAAGCTCAGTTTTTAATGGATAGATACGGTATTCCACAAATTTCTACCGGTGATATGCTACGAGCTGCAATTAAAGAAGGCACACCACTTGGCCTAGAAGCAAAAAAAGTAATGGACGCAGGTCAGCTTATTTCTGACGATATTATTATTGGCCTTGTTAAAGAGCGTATTGCAAAACCAGATTGTGAGAAAGGCTTCTTACTAGATGGTTTCCCACGTACAATTCCACAAGCTGATGCTATGAAAGAAAATGGCGTAGTGGTTGATCACGTTATTGAATTTGATGTTGCTGATGAAGTTATTGTTGAGCGTATGGGCGGACGTCGTGTTCATCCAGGTTCTGGTCGTGTTTATCATGTTGTTTACAATCCACCAAAAGAGGAAGGTAAAGACAACGAAACAGGTGAAGAACTTATTATTCGTGCAGATGATACCGAAGAGACAGTTCGTAAACGCTTAGGTATTTACCATGAGCAAACAATGCCATTGGTTGACTACTACCAAGCAGAAGCGAAAGCGGGTAACACGCAGTACCATAAACTAGACGGTACACAAGCGGTTGAAGCAGTAAGCAAGCAACTAGCTGAGCTTTTAGGTTAATTTTTATCTAAAATTAAAAACATAATTAAAAAAACCGCTTCATAGCGGTTTTTTTATTATTCGAAATTCGACCCTTAAAGCGTTTTAAGCTTTTCAATAACGCTATCGTATTCAGGCTCAGTTGATAAACTACTAACTAATTGCTTATAAATAACTTTATGGCTTTTATCTAAAATAAACACCGCGCGGGTAAGTAAGCCCATATCTTTAATTATTAAGCCATACTTTTGGCCAAAATCACGCCATACAGAATCAGACAGTGTCGTAACTTTATCGATATTCTCTGCTTTACAAAAACGCTTTTGCGCAAACGGTAAATCGGCACTAATGGTGAGCATGGCTACACCAGGAAATTGCTGGGCGACTTTTTCATTAAAGTGCTTAGTTTGTAAGCTACAAATACCGGTATCTAAGCTTGGAACAACACTAATTAATACTGCTTGACCTTTATAATCTTCTAACGTAACTGCAGTAAAACTGTCATTAACTACTTTAAAATTAGGGGCATCTTCACCAACGATAAGGCCTTTACCTAATAATGTCACTGGCTTACCTTGTGCGGTTACTTTTCCTGCATCGAGTGTATTTTCTGGTAAGTCTGCGGCAAAACTGGCACAGCAAAATAGGCTTAATGCAAAAGCTAATGTACGACGCATGGAATTTTTTCCTTTTAAATTAACGTAATAGTGGTGAGTGTATTATAATGTAGATAAGTAACCAAGCAGAATAATCCTAGCTTTATTTTGCCTAAAATTGTAAATAAGCAATACATTGATTACTATATATAAGAAATAGGTATTGTTTTATGTATCTGTGGCTTGTTTTATACGCTTAAAATTACACCCCGTTTTAAAATAGTGAGATTGTATGTCAACATCGGTTTTAATATGTGATGATTCAAAATTAGCACGACGTCAGTTGGCTCGCTCCTTACCCGATGATTGGGATATAAAAGTTGAATTTGCATATGATGGTGTCGACTGCATAAAACAGCTCACTAAATCTCCCCCTGAAATTCTTTTCCTTGACTTAAATATGCCAGAAATGGATGGTTATGAAGTGTTAACGGCCATGAAAGAGCAGGGACTCAATGTATTAACTGTAGTGGTATCTGGCGACATTCAACCGAGTGCGCATCAACGTGTACTTGAACTTGGCGCAATAGATTTTATTCAAAAGCCATGTTCCTCCGAAAAGCTCGCCGCCATCATTGAACACCATGGTATTAAAGATAAAGCGTTACGAGAGCGGCTCTCCAATGCGCTTGGTGAGCAAGTTGACCCTGATGTACGTGACGTCTACCAAGAACTCACTAATGTTGCTATGGGGCAAGCGGGAGACCTACTTGCAAGACTGCTCAATGTGTTCGTTAAATTACCTATACCTAATGTAAATGTTTTAGAAGTTAGCGAACTCGATATGGCGTTGCGTTCAGTTGACAACAGCAGCACTACATCGGGCATCTGCCAAGGTTTTATTGGGGGCGGTGTCTCTGGTGAGGCGCTACTGCTACTAAACGACTCTAGTTTTAAAGAAATTGCATCTTTAATGAATTACGACGGTGAACTTAACGATAAGGTTGAGTTAGAGCTGTTAATGGATATTAGTAATATTCTGATAGGTGCTATTTTAACTGGTTTTTCAAAGCAGCTTGATATGACTTTCTCTCAAGGCCACCCAATTGTATTGGGGCAGCATCGTGACGTGTCAGAGCTGGTAAAATCAAATAAAGATCGTTGGCAGCGAACACTCGCCATAGAAATTAGTTACGGTATTGAAAATCATGATATTAGTTGTGATTTAATGTTGCTCTTTACTGAAGATTCACTCAAAACTTTAAAATATAAAGTTGCCTATCTGCTGGAAGATTAAATATTTATGCCTGCTGATTTAGATTTAAATGAAATCCATTGGTTAATGGACATGTTTAATACGGTTGATGTAGGCCTTGTAGTGCTTGATAGAGACTACAAGGTGTGCGTATGGAATGGCTTTATGGAAAATCATTCAGGGCTGTTACCCAGTGCTGTAAAAGATAAAGACTTGTTTGATCTATTCCCAGCCATTGATGAAAAATGGTTCAAGAGTAAAGCAGAATCCGTGTTTGTATTAAAAAATCGCTCATTTACTATTTGGGAACAACAGCCGTATATTTTTCGCTTTAAAAACTATCGACCTATTACTGGTAAAGCAGATTACATGTATCAAAACGCAACATTTATCCCGCTGACCGACACGCGAGGCGAAGTGGCGCATATTTGCATTATTCTCTACGACGTGACTGATATTGCGGTGAACAAAAAAGAGCTTGAAGAGTTAAACAAAAAATTAGAGCGAGTTAGTCAAACCGACAGCCTTACCCAGCTTGCAAACCGAGGACATTGGGAGCATTTGTTGCACCAAGAATTTTTACGTACTAAGCGCAGTGAAGGCTGTTGTTCGTTATTAATTTTTGATATTGATCACTTTAAAAAGGTAAACGATGACTTTGGCCACAGTGCAGGAGATGAAGCACTTCGTCATATAGCGAGTTTACTGAGAACTGCATTGCGTGAAACAGATATTGCTGGGCGCTACGGTGGTGAAGAGTTTGTTGTTACTTTGTTAGATACCGATAAACAAGGGGCGATTGTATTTGCTGAGCGCTTACGCCAATTAATTGAAACCTCACCCGCTAAATACAAAGAGCATACAGTACATATGGCTATTAGTGTGGGTATTGCTTGCTTTGACAACGAATTTAAAGATCATGAACGTTGGATTGAAGCTGCAGATAAAGCACTTTATCACTCAAAAGAAAATGGACGAAATAGAGTGTCGGTATACGCTGATATAAAAAATGATGCATAAGCATCATTTTTTAATTGGGAGGTAAAATTAGTAAATCAGTTTTGAGTAAACGCATTATTTTCTCTGCAGTATTACCAATCAGCTTTGCTTTAATCCCAACATTTCCTACAGAACCTATAATCACTAAATCAGCATTAAACTTAGCCGCTAAGCTTGGGATCACCTGCTCAGGTAAACCCGCTTTAATATAAAGTTTGTCGCGTAAGTTATTATCAATAATGAGTTGTTGCTGTGGTTGAGGTAATTTCTCAAAGGCATTGACTAGTTGCTCTTCTGAAAATACTAAGCCTAAATCTCTTAATATTGGAGAAATATACACTGTGTAGCCGGCATAAAATTCACAGTCTGTTCGCTGTGCGTATGCTAGGCCATATTTAATAATTGACTGATTAAGCTTATGTTTTGCGGTTTTTTCGCTGGCTAAATCAAGTGCGGCGAGTATGTTGGTATGCTTGCGCCACTTGTTATCTGCCGCTAAATACAAAGCGATGGGTGTAAAGCGGATAAGTTGCCAATCAAGTTCACTAAATTGGCTGTCGCTGTCGATATGGCGTGTTTTTATCACCATTTCGTAGTCATCAGTATTAATATCTTCGTTAAGCCACTGCTCGGGGGCTTCATGCCATGCGGTTTGAAAGGTATAACTGCAACCCTCCAGTTCAGCGCTAATCAGTGGCTCCAACTGTGCCCTTAATGATGCAAGGCATTTATCTTGCAGCGCAAGTAGTTGTTCTGGCGACAGAGAAAATAAAATATTGCCGGTTTCTTCAAAGCTAAATGCAACAATATCAATATGTTTATTCCCTTGCAGCGCTTTTTGTTTAGCATGCTGCAATGACGTTTTTGCAAATTCAACCGAATCAATCAGTACAAGAAGCTTTTTTTTGTCCATTATTTTTACTCTGTTGTATGGCGTGAATCATCAATTGGACATTGACCAATGGTTGAAATCTCACCAGAATTTGACTCCTGTTCCAGTTTTACCTTAAAGCCCCATAGTCTGTAAAGGTGTTTTAATACCTCCCCATGGGAGTTAGCCAGTGGAACGGCATTATGAGGTACATATCGTAGGGTTAAAGAGCGGTCGCCGCGTAAGTCAACATCGTAAACTTGTATGTTAGGCTCATGATTACTAAGGTTATATTGTGCAGAAAGTGCTTCTCTAACCGCTTTGTAGCCATTATCGTCGTGAATAGCGCCTATTTCTAAATGTGGGTTACTAGCATGGTCGACTATGGTGAATAATTTAAAATCCCGAATCAGCTTAGGGGATAAAAATTGGCTAATAAAACTCTCATCTTTGAAATTTTGCATTGCAAAGTGCAGTGTCTCGAGCCAGTCACTGCCCGCATGCTCAGGGAACCAGCGTTTATCTTCTTCTGTTGGGTTTTCACAAATACGACGTATATCAACCATCATATTAAAGCCCAGTGCATAGGGGTTAATACCTGAGTAATAATCGCTATTATATGGAGGTTGGTACACAACATTAGTATGGCTTTGTAAAAACTCCAACATAAATGAGTCGGTTAGTTTTCCCTCATCATATAAATGGTTCAAAATAGTATAGTGCCAAAAAGTGGCCCAACCTTCATTCATTACTTGGGTTTGTTTTTGTGGATAAAAGTATTGTGATATTTTTCGCACTATCCTGACGATTTCTCGCTGCCATGACTCGAGTAAAGGGGCATTTTTTTCAATAAAGTACAGAATATTTTCCTGCGGCTCCTGCGGGAAGTGGCGTTCGTGTTTTTTTGACTCTTGCTGTTGAGAAGGAATGGTACGCCATAATTCGTTAACTTGTGATTGCAAATACTCAGCCCGTTCTTGCTGACGCTTTTGCTCTTCAAATAAAGAAATTCGTTGTGGACGTTTGTACCTATCAACACCGTAACTCATTAATGCATGACATGAGTCGAGTATGCTTTCTACTTCGGAAATACCGTACTTTTCTTCACAGCGGCTAATATAGTTTTTAGCAAACAATAAATAATCAATAATTGAGCCTGCATCAGTCCATGTTTTAAATAAATAATTCCCTTTAAAAAATGAGTTATGCCCATAGCAAGCATGTGCCATAACCAGTGCCTGCATCGGAAGGGTGTTTTCTTCCATTAGGTAAGCAATACAAGGGTTGGAATTAATCACAATTTCATACGCAAGTCCCATTTGGCCGCGTTTATAATTTTGCTCCGTTTGAATAAATTTTTTACCATACGACCAGTGAGTGTAGCCAATGGGCATGCCTACACTTGAGTAGGCATCCATCATTTGTTCTGCGGTGATCACTTCAATTTGATTAGGGTAGGTGTCTAGCTTATAGTGCTCAGCCACACGGGCTATTTCGTCTTGGTATTGTTGCAATAGTTCAAAGGTCCAATCGGGCCCATCACTTATTCGATTATCGTTCATAATGCTACCTCGCTTTGGCTATGCAGCCCCTTGCTGTTGACGACCTTTTTTAAATAGCTCCCTAAATATAGGGTAAATATCTTCAACACCTTGAATATGTTGGATGGCAAAATTACTGTTCGTTTGGCTAATACTTTGATACTCGCGCCATAAACTTTGATGAGCACGTGTGGTAATTTCTATATAGGCAAAATAGCGAACAGCTTTAAGTATTTTATTACGTAAAATGTGCCCACATTGGGGCGTATCATCGGCCCAATTATCGCCATCAGAAGCTTGTGCCGCGTATATATTCCACTCATCAGCGTTATAGCGCTCAGCTATTATTTCATTCATCAGTTTTAGTGCACTTGAAACAATGGTACCGCCTGTTTCTTGTGAATAAAAAAATTCTTGCTCATCAACTTCTTTAGCCTGGGTATGATGGCGAATATAAACAACGTCGATGTCTTTGTAGCTGCGAGTTAAAAACTGATAAAGCAAAATGTAAAAGCGTTTTGCCATGTCTTTTGTTGCTTGATCCATTGAACCTGACACATCCATAATACAAAACATCACCGCTTTACTGGTTGGGTGTGGTTGTTTGTCGTAGTTACGAAAACGTAAGTCGTAATTATCGATAAAGGGCACGGTTTTTATTTGCTGTTTGAGTGTGTCGATTTCTTTTTGTAATAAGGCCACAGCGGCTTTATCACAGTGTGGTTGTTCAAGCAGCAGTGCTAGTTGCCCCTCAAGCTCGCTAAGGCGGCGTTTTTTACCTGCGGTCATTGCAATACGACGAGCTAGAGAACCTTGTAATGAGCGCACTACATCAATATTACTGGGCATACCATCGCTGCAAAACCCAGCGCGATGGGTTTTCATTTGTACGAGCTTATCAAGCTGGTTTTCTTGCAAATTAGGGAGTTCTAAATCCTCAAATAACAAATCAAGGTATTCATCTTTAGAGATAGAAAAAACAAATTCATCTTGGCCTTCGCCAGAGTCACTTGCTTCACCTTCGCCTGCGCCACCGCCTTTGCCTCCTTTAGGGCGTTCTATTTTGTCGCCAGTAGAGAACTGATCGTTCCCAGGGTGTATTTGCTCTCTATTACCGCCTCTACCTTGATGAAAAGTAGGTTCGCTAATATCACGCTGCGGAATAGAGATACTCTCTCCAGAGCTTGAATCAGTGACACTGCGTTTATTGATCGCATCAGACACCGCTTCTTTGATCTGCTTTTTATAACGCCTAATAAAACGCTGGCGGTTAACTGTGCTTTTGTTTTTGCCATTTAAACGCCTGTCGATAAAATGCGCCATAATGACCTCCTAAAAACTGCAATTATGAAGGTTATTGCGATTTTCTAACCCGTAAATACCACTCAGATAGCAAGCGCACTTGTTTTTGCGTGTAGCCTTTTTCAACCATACGATTAACAAAGTCCTCATGCTTTTGCTGATCTTCAGCTGATGTTTTTGCATTAAATGAAATAACAGGGAGTAAGTCTTCCGTGTTTGAGAACATTTTTTTCTCAATAACCGTGCGTAGTTTTTCATAACTTGTCCACAGCGGATTTTTGCCATTGTTATGAGCGCGAGCACGCAGTACAAAGTTAACAATTTCATTTCTAAAATCTTTAGGGTTTGAAATACCTGCAGGCTTTTCTATTTTTTCAAGCTCAGCGTTGAGTGCATCTCGGTCAAATAATTGCCCTGTATCAGGGTCGCGGTATTCTTGATCTTGAATCCAAAAATCAGCATAAATAACGTAGCGGTCAAAAATATTTTGGCCATATTCTGAATATGACTCTAAGTACGCGGTTTGTAGCTCTTTACCTATAAACTCAACATATTGTGGAATTAAATAGCCTTTTAAAAAGCTTAAATAACGCTCTTCAACTTCGGCACTAAATTGTTCACGCTCAATTTGTTGCTCAAGCACATAAAACAAATGCACAGGGTTGGCGGCCACTTCGGTGGTGTCAAAGTTGAATACTCGCGATAAAATTTTAAACGCAAAGCGGGTTGAAAGGCCGGTCATGCCCTCATCAACACCAGCATAATCACGATACTCTTGATACGACTTCGCTTTTGGATCGGTGTCTTTAAGGGTTTCACCATCGTAAACTCGCATCTTAGAGTAAATGCTTGAGTTTTCCGGCTCTTTTAAGCGCGAAAGAGTGGTAAATTGGGCTAAAATTTTAAGTGTACCTGGCGCACAGGGGGCGTTGTAAAGCTCACTGTGTTCAATAAGCTTATCGTAAATTTTAATTTCTTCGGTCACTCGTAAGCAATAAGGGACCTTAACAATATAAACACGGTCTAAAAAGGCTTCGTTGTTTTTATTGTTTTTAAAGGTTTGCCATTCTGATTCATTAGAGTGGGCGAGTATCATGCCGTTAAATGGCAGGGCGCTTATGCCTTCTGTGCCGTTATAGTTACCTTCTTGGGTCGCTGTTAAAAGCGGATGTAACACTTTTATGGGGGCTTTAAACATTTCCACAAATTCCATTAAGCCTTGGTTGGCTAAACATAATGCGCCTGAATAGGCATAAGCATCAGGATCATTTTGTGCAAAGTGTTCAAGTTGGCGAATATCTACCTTACCAACAAGAGCAGAAATATCTTGATTGTTTTCATCTCCGGGCTCTGTTTTAGCAATCGCAACTTGATTTAAAATTGATGGGA
Organism: Pseudoalteromonas sp. MER144-MNA-CIBAN-0113; assembly: GCF_040308965.1. Lineage (NCBI taxonomy): Bacteria > Pseudomonadati > Pseudomonadota > Gammaproteobacteria > Alteromonadales > Pseudoalteromonadaceae > Pseudoalteromonas > Pseudoalteromonas sp. MER144-MNA-CIBAN-0113. Next base: position 2,265 of record NZ_JBEOOG010000075.1, on the reverse strand, counting down.
AGCGTTTAACCACTCTAAATTGACTAATATCACCATTAAATTCTTGTAAACGTTTTGCGGCCCATGGCGACATTACCGTTTTGAGGTAACGAGACTTAATTCCATATTCTTTTTCGAGTAGGCTGGCATCTTCAACGGGATCAAATAATGCCAGCGGATGGTCATTAACCGGGGAGCCCTTAATTGCATAAATAGGCACTTGTTGCATTAAATACTTTAGCTTTTCAGCAATCGATGACTTACCGCCACCCACCGGACCAAGCAAGTAAAGCACTTGTTTACACTCTTCTAATCCTTGCGCGGCGTGTTTTAGATAAGAAACAATTTGCTCAATGGCGTCTTCCATACCATAAAAATCGGCAAATGCAGGGTAACGTGCAACAACACGGTTCGAAAATAAGCGACTTAAACGAGTATCGGTAGCGGTATCTACCATTTTAGGCTCGCCAATGGCCATCAGTAATCTTTCAGGAGCACTGGCATAAGCAGACTTATCGGTTTTACAAATTTCTAGAAACTCAGCAACACTGTACTCTTCTTCTTGTGTTGATTCATAACGTGCTTGGTAGTGATCAAAAATAGTCATAATGACCTCCGAAACCTACTTGGAAAATGTACTCACTATTTAAAGTCTAGTCACGAATTTAAATTTTTGTGCAATAAAATTAAAAATTTATATGAAAAATGATCATGATGCACTTTTAGAAAACAACCTACGTATAACCCTAATCAAATAAAGTAGCGGACATAAAAAAAGACGCCTAAGCGTCTTTTTAAAGATTAGTTTAAAACTAATTATGCGAAGTTAGCGTTCGCGAATTCCCAGTTAACGAGTGACCAGAAACCTTTAAGGTAATCTGGACGCACGTTACGGTAATCAATGTAGTATGCGTGTTCCCATAAATCCACTGTTAGGATTGGTGTAACACCTGCATCTGTTAATGGTGTTGCAGCGTTAGATGTATTAACGATGTCTAGTGAACCATCAGCTAGTTTAACTAACCACGTCCAGCTTGAACCAAAGTTATTTACTGCTTTGTCGTTTAACGCGTCTTTAAATGCGTCAAATGAGCCCCATTTAGCGTTAATTGCATCAGCAATTGCACCTGTTGGAGCGCCACCGCCATTTGGAGATAGGCTGTTCCAGTAGAAAGTGTGGTTCCAGATTTGAGCAGCGTTGTTAAATACACCGCCTTCTGAAGAACATACGATTTCTTCAAGTGATTTACCTTCAAACTCAGTGCCTGGGATTAAACCGTTAAGTTTAGTCACATAAGTATTGTGGTGTTTACCATGGTGAAACTCTAGCGTTTCTTGTGAAATATGTGGCTCAAGTGCATCAATTGCATACGGTAGTGACGGTAGTTCAAATGCCATTTTTTATCTCCATCTTCTTTTGGTTGATAGTCTATTTAGTAATACGTAATGCCTGCGCAAACAGGGCACTTATCTATACCAAACAGGAATATAGTGTTACTATAATTGTTGAGTATTTTACTCAAGTTTTAGCAAACAGCAATGCTCTTGCTAAAGCTATTTAAGATTGAGGCTTTAATTGCCTATGTTAATCTATATATCTGAGGCCACAGTGAAACTTTTTCAAGGCCTAATGTGTTCGCTATCGTCATTTTGAGGTTGTAAATGGAAACCATCGATAAAATTAAACAGCAAATTGCTGAAAACCCAATCATCTTATACATGAAAGGATCACCAAAACTGCCTAATTGTGGTTTTTCTTCACAAGCATCACAAGCATTAATGTCGTGCGGTGAACCGTTTGCATATGTGGATATTTTACTTAATCCAGACATTCGTGCAGAGCTTCCTGCTTACGCTAACTGGCCTACCTTCCCGCAACTTTGGGTTGAAGGCGAGTTAATTGGTGGCTGTGACATTATCATTGAAATGTTTCAACGTGGTGAATTACAACCACTGATTGCTGAAACAGCTGCAAAGCATAAACCTGCAGACGCTGAATAAGCGTTTAGGTAAAAAAAGCTGCAATTTGCAGCTTTTTTTATGTCTAGCGTAAGCTTAAATAGCACTGAACCTGCCGATTTCACAATGGTATAGGCTGATTTTCCTATGATGGGGATTTAATTCTCAGCCGATCCAATAACCTGTCGATATAAATACCCACCTCAAACAATTTGCTGCCATTAAAAGCTGTAAAAGTAACGAACAGTATTAGGGTCTGTTGACCTTTCAAGGTTAAATTTGCAGCAGTCTGTTTGGTATTTAGGCAAGGCAGAGCCTATGTGGTGT
>NZ_JBEOOG010000074.1:0-20906 GCF_040308965.1 Pseudoalteromonas sp. MER144-MNA-CIBAN-0113 | reverse complement strand
CCAAATTGAGAAAGCCCGACTAGAAATAGTCGGGCTTTTTTACGTCTGCAGAAAAGTAAAAACGTAGGTGAAAGGTAAAAGGCATCAGGTAAAAGTAAAAGAATAAGCGCCTAAAGACTACTCTAACGCTTTGGACGACACCACGACTTCTTGCAATAGAAGGCCTGAGGATAAGGCATTATGAAAATATATTCGTTTGGAGTAAGTCTGGATGATGAAGTGAAAAGTAAAGTTTAAAAACCGACTATGCTTGTGCGTAGTTTGATTTATTACCTAACCAGCGGTGAATAAGTGGGTCTATATGCTGAGGATATTGCTTAAGCATTTGTTGTGCGATGGGCCTTACTTGATTGAGTGTTTGTTTATCGCGTGTTAAATCAGCGATTTTGAATTCGGCTAAACCGGTTTGTTTAGTTCCAAGTACTTCACCTGGGCCGCGTATTTCTAAATCACGCTCTGCTATAACAAAGCCATCGTTACTGTCGCGCAGTACTCCTAATCGCTTCTGTGCAGTATGAGAAAGTGGTGCATGGTATAAAAGAACGCAATACGATGCGGTTGCCCCACGTCCTACACGGCCTCGTAATTGGTGAAGCTGTGCTAAACCTAAGCGCTCTGGGTTTTCAATAATAATTAGGCTCGCATTGGGGACATCAACACCGACCTCGATCACGGTTGTTGCGACAAGTACATGAATGTTCCCCGTTTTAAACTCACTCATAATGGCTTGCTTTTCAGTGGCTTTCATTCTCCCATGGACTAAACCAATATTAAGTTCAGGTAAGGCTTCTTTTAATTGTAAAGCACTGTCTTCAGCTGCTTGGCATTGTAATACTTCAGACTCGTCTATAAGAGTACATACCCAGTAAACTTGTCGACCTTGTTCATTACAGGCAAGTTTCACTCGACTAATGATGTCATCTCTGCGGGTATCAGGGATGGCAACAGTGGTAATTGGTGTTCGTCCTGGTGGTAATTCGTCGATCACTGAGGTTTCTAAATCTGCATAAGCAGTCATCGCAAGCGTACGTGGTATAGGTGTTGCTGTCATTACTAGTTGATGTGGATAACAATCACCAAAGCGCCCTTTTTCACGCAGTGATAAACGTTGATGAACCCCAAAGCGATGTTGCTCATCAATAATAATAAGCACGAGATTGTTAAATTTTACTTCATCTTGAAATAAAGCATGGGTACCCACAATCATCTGCGCTTCACCAGAGGCGATCATTGCAAGGGTATTAACTCGCTCTTTTCCTTTTGTTTTACCGCCTAGCCAAGCAACCGATATTCCAAGGTTTTCAAACCAGCTGGAAAAGTTAATTCCGTGTTGCTCTGATAATATCTCTGTTGGCGCCATTAATGCGACCTGATAGCCTTGTGCTATCGCAGTTAAAGCGCTCAGGGCTGCGACTAATGTTTTACCAGAGCCTACATCCCCTTGGACAAGTCGCATCATAGGGTAAGCGTGTTGCATGTCTGTTTTAATTTCTGATACTACACGGCTTTGTGCATTGGTTGGCGCAAAGGGTAATTGTGCTAGAAATTGCGCTTCTAATGGATTAGTGGGCTCAAGGGCAATAGCTTTAACTTGTTGTCCTTGCTCTCTTACTTTTAAGAGGCTGAGATTTTGAGCCAACAACTCTTCAAAAACGAGCCGTTGTTGTGCTGGGTGAGTCCCTTGTTCAAGCGCAATTATATCAACATCATTAGGGGGGCGATGCAGTAGTAATAACGCATCACTTAACGGTAGTTGCGATGGTTGCCATTGTTGAGGTAGTAGCTCTTCTACTGCGTATTTTTGAAGCAATTCTATTGCCTGTTCACTCAACGCCCTGATAGAGAGTTGCTTTAACCCCTCGGTTGATGAATAGACTGGCGTAAGTGTTGATGATGTTGGTTGCTGTTCAAAAGTGTCGCTAATACTGTATTCAGGATGACTCATTTCAAAGCCAACACGTCCGCGACGTATTTCGCCAAAACAACGAATTATTTTACCCGCGCTAAATGCGTTTTTTTGTGCTGCGGTAAAATTAAAAAATCGTAGAGTTAACCTACCTGTCCCATCATTTATTTGGCAAACCAGCATACGCCTTTTACCAAAGGTAATTTGGCTTGTTTCAATGGTTGCTTGAACCGTTACATGGCTATGTGCGGTAAGCTCACTAATAGCATAAATACGCGTTCTGTCTTCATACCTTAGCGGTAAATGAAAAAGCATATCTTGCACTGTGGTGATACCTAGCTTTAAAAGTCGTTCAGCCATTTTAGGGCCTACGCCTTTAAGTTCTGTGATTGGGTATTGGCTTAAGCTAGGTTTAGACAAAGTAGGCTCAATTATTGTTATTTAGTGAGTTAAGTGTACTTATACACTGTATATGCATCAAGTATGTTTTAATGCCTGCCAAAATTGTTCATCCGCAACGATTTCGCCATGCTCATCAAGTGCGGGATAAGGTAAGTTCTTTTGCTTACACTGCCTTGCAATAATTGGGTGGCAGCCTTCAAAATACATTGGGTGTTTTATTTCTTCACTCAGCATATTTCTATTATATAACCCAGCTAACTCACGTTGACGTTGTGCTTCGAATAAGATTAATGCTGCTGCAACGGATACATTTAACGATTGCACCATGCCTTGCATTGGAATAATAATGTTTTGATCTGCATATTCGAGCGCTTTTTCTGAGATCCCCGTTTTTTCTTGGCCGACAATAATTGCAGTGGGTTTAGTGTAATCAATTTCTCTAAAATCGACGGCATCTTCACTTAAATGAGTTGCCAAAATTTGTACATCGGGGTTATGAGCACGGATACTGGCTGCGGCATCATCTATATTTCTGTGAAGGTGTGTGTCTAACCAGTTCTTACTGCCACCTGAGGTATTATTGGTTAGCCACTTTTGCTTTTCTGGCCAGACTGCATGCACATGATGGCAACCAACAGCATCGGCCGTTCTGACTATGGCAGATAAGTTATGGTGTTTATGTACGTCTTCTAAACACACGGTAAGATCGGTTTGACGACGTGAAAGTACACTTTCAATTCTTTGATAACGAGTTTGCTGCATGGGAGTCCTCTTTTTCGGCAAATTATACGAGATTTTTCACCTTAAGGCACCACTGTTCGGCTAATCGGGTTTTGTAATGAGATCAGGGTTTCGGTTGACTGAATAGCTTCTATTGCTTGTATTTTATTGATCAATACATCTTGTAGATGATCGATTGAGCGAGTCATTACTTTAATAAAAATACTGTAATTACCGGTGGTGTAATATGCTTCAACAACCTCTTCTAATGATTCAAGCTTAATCAGAGTTTGTGGGTAGTCTCTGGCATTATTTAAATTAATGCCGATAAAACAACATACATCGTAGCCAAGCTGTTTGGTACTAATGGTTAATTGGGTACCTGTAATGATCCCCGCTTGTTTCATTTTTTCAATCCGCACATGAATTGTTCCTGCACTGACACCGAAACGCTTTGCTAATTCAGCGTAGGGTGTACGTGCATTATCCATTAATGCATGCAGAATCTGTTTGTCTAGATTATCGATTTGATAATTTTCCATAGGTTTAGCTGCTTTGTATTATTGTATTTGTTGTTTTTATACCATTTTTTTAATGGTTTTAATATCGTAAAGCTATTTTTGTTATGGGTTATTGAATTAAACCGTTTAATTGTTACGATAACCATATTGAAGCGCTACTAAGCGCTGAGTCGCCAATACAATAACTGGGAATGAGGCCAATTATTATGAGTTCACACTATGTGCAGCAGCAGCAGCAAATAAGTAAAGTTAAACAGTTTTTTTCACAGCAATTAGAGCAAAAATTAGGCTTAATTGAGGTACAGGCACCTATTTTAGCTAAAGTAGGTGACGGTACTCAGGATAACTTAAGTGGACACGAGAACGCTGTTGCGGTGAATGTTAAAGCCATTACAGATAGCCGTTACGAAGTTGTGCATTCGTTAGCAAAGTGGAAACGAAAAACCTTGGGTGAGTATGGTTTCTCTAAAGGTGAAGGAATTTACACACAAATGAAAGCGTTGCGACCTGATGAAGATTCATTAAGTCCAATCCATTCTGTGTATGTTGATCAGTGGGACTGGGAACAAGTTATTTGTGAAAGTACGCAGCGTTCTTTATCTACTTTGAAGCAAACGGTTGAAACTATTTACCAAGGTATTAAAGCTACTGAGAAATATGTTAGTGATAGCTTTGGTTTAACACCATTTTTACCTACAGAGATTACTTTTGTACATAGTGAAGCATTACGTAAAATGTACCCAGATTTTACAGCCAAGCAGCGTGAAAAGGCGATTACTCAAGAATATGGCGCTGTATTTTTAATTGGTATTGGGGGAGCATTGAGTGATGGCAAAATTCATGATGTGAGAGCGCCAGATTACGACGATTGGTCAACCCCGACATGCGAGCAGTACATGGGATTAAATGGTGATATTTTAGTATGGAACCCAGTGCTTGAAGACGCTTTCGAAATCTCATCGATGGGAATTCGTGTAAGCCCTGAAGTATTGCAAACTCAATTAAGTATTACGGGAGACGAAGACCGTTTAGAGTTTGACTGGCATAAGGCATTGCTAGAAAGTAAGCTTCCACAGACAATTGGCGGTGGTATTGGTCAATCTCGTTTAGCGATGCTGTTATTACAAAAACAACATATAGGGCAAGTGCAGGTAGGTGTGTGGCCAGCGCAAACCTATACAAGTGTAGACGGTTTACTATAAAAAGTTGGGGCTGTTACTAACAGCCCCTTATTATTAAGTTTTAAATTCAATTTCTATTTTATTATTTTCTAACTTAACACTACTCGGTGGGAAGTTACGGGTCGTTTTAAGCAGTTTATTGAAGATATGGATCTCTACACCCGAATGTAAAACGCTATTCACAGTCAACATGGCTTCATCGAGTAACGTATTCAGTTTTTGCTCTAAACCTGCTACCTGCTTTTCTAATTGTTCTGCTTGCTGACTATGGTGTAGCTGCGTGGTGCCAATTTTATTTATGAGTTCATTTTTTTTATCTGCATCTTTAATTAAATCTGCTTTTTCTAAAGCCGCTTGTAAACTATCAACTTGTTCATTTGTTGCTGTTAGTTCACTAAAAGATTTATCAATCTCTTTGGTCATTTCAGTGGCTGAAGCCGCTAAATTAATTACCATTTTAGCACCAGATTCATTACCTATCTCGCCGGCAATCAGTTTAGTGGCATCTAGAATTTCACCCCCAAATAGCTTTCCTTTAGGTAACTCTGATTGACCAATTTGTATTGTACTCTTTGCTTTCATTGAGCTGTGGCTAGCTTGACGTTCAAGCAGAATGTTATTAGCTTCAATGTAACAATATTGAGAGTGTGAGGCATGGACATCGCCTGCGCATATTATTCTACAAGACAGTGATTTATCTTCAGGCTTTTGATGGCCAATTACCCCTTGTTTTACAGTTATATCGCCTCCTGCGGTTAATTCGCCAGATTCAACCGTACCAAAAACGGTAATGTCGCCCGTTGCATTAATACGCATTCCTGGCTCTACATTTTTACTCACTATCACACTGCCTTCAAAGTCGATATGCCCTGTTTTTACCGACACATCGTTGACAGTAAAAATATCGTCAACACGCATGCCATTATTTATTTCAACCGGCACGCCAGCAATCGTAGAGAGTAATTCCATCGGATTATTTTTTGAGATTTCAGTGCCCTCACCTGCAATTAGAGTATGAACCTCTCCGGGTTTTGCAGGTAATACATCGCCTAACACGGTAAACCCTTCTTGGCCTGGTGTAGCGGGTTGTTGCTGTACTAGTAACTCACCTGGTTTTACACTTGCTAACTTACCAAAGTCACGCATATCTACACTGCCATCTTCTTTTAATTTAGGGGCTTTGAGACGATCTTTAAGTGTTTGAACCATTGCGTTAAATTTAGTTGGTTTACCGTCTATAGGTAAGCGCCCTTTGGCGAGTGGACCACTGACTACGGAGCCAGGTGGGAGTTCAGATTGCTTTTGTAAAAGTTGCTCTAAAAATACTTGTTTATAACCTCTTGCGACGTGCGCTTTAACTAATTCTTTTTTAGCTTCATCAAAACTCAGTGTTGCTCCCCCTTTAGCAAGAGTGAGCGTGCCCGTGGCTAGCATTTTATCATCACTTATCTCCACGCTTAAGGTGGCATCATGACGTGTTGCAACAACTAATATACGTTCAGGTGTTGCACTGCTGAAATAGTTATTTATGGCGTCATGATTGATTTCACACTCGCTGTAAGGCGATTGTTCAATTGCTTCAATGATAAAAGCAGCACTGGCGGGTGCAGATTTACTCGTATCGAGCAATACATTGCCATTATGAGCAAGCTTAAACACAAGTTATCCTTTTCTACTACTAAAGTAAGGTTTAATAAAATAACGTGATTACAGAGTGCTAGAATTTTAGTTTTGAGTCAAGAATTCATCAAAGTGTAGTTACAGATTGGAATAAAAGCTATGAGCGGCGCTCATAGCTTATAGAGGTTAGTTTGTTGAAGGAAGTTCCATAATGCCGTCTATTTCTACTTGTACACCTTTAGGTAGTGCACGAACGCCAATAGCAGCGCGAGCAGGATAAGGCTGTTTAAAATATTGGCTCATTACTTCGTTAACAATGGCAAAATTTGAAAGATCAGTAAGGTAAATATTTACTTTTACTAAATCTTGAATGGTGCCGCCAGCTTCTTCACAAACCGCACAAATATTTTTAAATACTTGGTGTGTTTGCTCGCTAAAGTCTTCAGATATAACGTCCATTGTTTCAGGGACAAGTGGAATTTGCCCAGATAAATAAACCGCTGTGCCCACTTTTACTGCTTGGCTGTATGTGCCAATCGCTGCAGGTGCTTTATCCGTTGATATAAATGCTTTATTCATGATGTTCCTATTTTATTTTTTACGATAGACTTTTTGTACATCCGGCATCACACGTATACGACGCATGATATTAGCGACATGGATACGGTTTTTAACTGTGATCCCTAAGTCTATCACGTATAAATTACTTTCTTTTTCATCGGTAGCTATTTCTACAATATTGGCCTGTGTAGTGGCGACCACATTGGTTAATTTAGCTAGCGCACCTTGGTGGTTAATAATTTCTACTCGTAAAGCCGCAATGTATTCTTTTTCTGGATTATCATCCCATTTTACGACTAGGTATTTTGAACGATCATTTTCCCAGCCACGAATGTTCTTACACTCTTGGCGATGAACCGTTAAACCTTTACCCTGGCTGACATGAGCTGTAATAGCGTCTCCAGGCACTGGACGACAACATTTAGAATAATTAACTAACATACCTTCAGTGCCAATAATGGTCGCTTTTGCACGTTTAGCAATATCGTTTAAATCATCGTTATCGTTTTGTAATAAGCGTTTGGCAATCAGCATGCTCATTAAATTACCTGAGCCAATTTCTACCAGTAGCTCTAAGGTTGAAGAGAGTTCATGCTCCTCAAGCACTCGCGTAATATTTTCAGCTGGCAGGTTATCAAACTTGTTTTCACCTAGGGCTGAATCAAGTAAGCGACGACCTAATAATAATGCTTCTTCATGCTGTTGGCTTTTAAGGTAGTTACGTACGCCCAGTCGCGCTTTACCAGTAACAATAAAGTTAAGCCATGTTGCGTTAGGATGAGCGCCTGAGCTAGTAATAATTTCTATTGTTTGCCCAGTATCAATGGCTTTACTTAAAGGATAAGGTTTACGATTAACGCGTGCGCCTACACAAGTATTACCAACATCAGTATGAACGGCATAAGCAAAATCGACCGCAGTCGCGCCCATTGGCAGTTCAACGATGCGACCATCTGGGGTAAAGACATAAATTTCTTCAGGGAAGAGTTCGGTTTTAACGTTTTCAACAAACTCAAATGATGATCCCGCACTTTGCTGTAGCTCTAGTAAGCTTTGCATCCATTGGCGAGCACGCTGCTGCGCAGTGTGACCCGCATTGTCGCCAGACTTTTTATACATCCAGTGAGCCGCGACTCCTTTGTCTGCCATGTGATCCATATCGTGAGTACGGATTTGAATTTCAACAGGAATACCATGCGGGCCAACCAAAGAAGTATGAAGTGATTGATAGCCATTAGTTTTTGGCACGGCAATATAGTCTTTAAAGCGGGTTTCAATTGGCTTATATAAGTTATGAGCAACGCCGAGTACGCGATAACAGGTGTCCATAGAATCTACCGCAATACGAAAAGCGTAAATATCCATGACTTCGTTAAATAGTAACTCTTTGTTGAGCATTTTTTTATAAATACTGTATAGATGCTTTTCACGGCCTGATACGGTGGCCTTTATGCCAGACTCCTCAAGGCGTGCTTCAATTTCTGTTTGAATATTTGAAATAACTTCTTTGCGATTTCCACGCGCTTTAGCCACTTCAGATTTAAGTGCACGATGACGCATTGGATACAGGGCTTGAAAACCTAAGTCTTCTAGCTCATTTTTTATATCGTGAATACCTAAACGGTTAGCAATCGGCGCATAAATTTCTAGAGTTTCGCGAGCAATACGGCGGCGTTTATCAGGGCGAAGTGCGCCTAATGTTCGCATGTTATGCGTTCTATCAGCCAACTTGATTAAAATAACCCGAATATCTTGGGTCATTGCCATAATCATTTTTCGATAGTTTTCAGCTTGAAACTCTTTTTTATCTTTAAAGCTTAACTTATCAAGCTTGCTCACACCTTCAACGAGTTCAGCCACCGTTTCACCAAATATTTCAGCTAAATCTTGTTGGCTAAAATCGGTATCTTCAATCACATCGTGCATTAGTGCTGCCATGAGCGTTTCATGGTCAAGGTGCATGCTAGCTAGTATCTGAGTTACTTCAACGGGGTGAGTAATGTAAGGTTCGCCACTTGAGCGAGTTTGACCTTCATGGGCCTCTCGGGCTACCACATAGGCTTTTTGGACTAGCTCAACATCGTCTGCTGGCAAGTATTTTGAGATTTTCTTTTTAAGACCTTCAAAAAGATACATTCACACTCCAATGTTCTCGTGAAGCAAATAAGTTAGGATAAGTTACGAATATACGATGAAAACAAAGGATTGCCAACGGCTATAGTTGAAATACTATGCCGTTAGCTAAATCAAACCGGGCGGTTGATTATTGGTTGCCACCAACAATGGCAGCAACAGCAGCTAGTTCTGCCGCTTCTTGGTGTTGTTGTTCTTCACGATCAATAACATCCATTGAAGAATTATCAACTAAACCAAGTTCGATTTCACGTAAAGCAACAACTGTTGGCTTATCGTTCTCAGGATCTACTAGTGGGTCTTTACCACCAACAGCAATTTGGCGGGCACGACGGGCCGCAACTAAAATTAAGTCAAAACGATTACCAATTGCATCTACTGCATCTTCAACTGTTACGCGAGCCATCTTAGCACTCCAAAATAATTTAAAAGCAAAGGCGTAGTTTACTGCACGCAGCAGGTTTCGCCAATAGCCAGTGGTTAATTTTTATCTGTTTTAGGGCATGAACACCTAATTAATCTTAATTTAGATTATTTGAGTAGCTCATTAATTAAAGTTTGATGACGCGTTGTTTGCGCTTTTAGCGTTAATCGCTGTGCAATAACAACACTTTCTATCTCACTTAAAGCAGTATCAAAATCATCATTCACAACAACAAAGTCATACTCATCGTAATGAGAGGTTTCTGATTGAGCTTGTGCCATACGCCCGGCAATAATTTCAGCTGAGTCTTGGCCACGGTTATTTAAACGTTGCTCTAACTCTTGCTTTGACGGCGGTAAAATAAAGATAGTTTTTACGTCTTTCATTATTTCTCGAACTTGGCGAGCACCTTGCCAATCAATATCTAAAAACACATCAATGCCAGCGGCGAGTTGCTCTTCAATAGCTTGCTTAGAAGTACCGTAATAATTGTCAAATACTTGTGCCCATTCAAAAAAGTCATCTTTGGCAATTAGTGCCTTAAACTCATCAACCGATACAAAATGATAATGTTCCGCATTGTTTTCACCAGGGCGCGGTGCGCGGGTGGTGTGCGATACCGATACTTTCATATCAGCATGTTTTTTCAGTAATGCATTTATTAAGCTCGATTTACCCGCCCCAGAAGGCGCAGATAAAATAAATAAGTTTCCGCGAGAGTGTGCCATTATTTTCTCTATCTAAAAATAAACAGGCTCGAACTATAAACAGCTCAAGCCTTCAATTATTATATTGTACTTTATTTAGCTAATTATGCTCAAGTGAGTGGTAAAGCCAAAAAAAGTTACTCAATATTCTGGATCTGAATGTGTAACGATAAAGTAAAGTCTAATAAAATTAGTGTCTTGGTGCTTTATGTCTTGATTTTAACTAAGTTTGGTAACCGCCGTGGTAACCATTTGGATCTAAAGTAAATTTATTTGTGTAGGTGATTTATACGCACAACTTAATTGTCTCTACATTATAGCACTAAAATTTAATTACTCAGAAGTACAGGCTATCAGTCATGCTTTCCCTAAGCTATAAACCCCACCTTAGCTAGATTTATAATTTTGACAACGATACAAATATCTTGAAATTAAACTTATAGCCTCTATAATTACGCGTAACAACACCCCTCCCGCTATCCGTAAGCTCAGCGCCCTGCGAGGGGTTAATTATTTCTATAGCATGATAAAAGGACTTAACCTTCATGCAGTTTCCTAAACTTCCTATCACATTTTCGAAGCAAGTCGAGCTTTTAGAAGAGCGCGGTTTAGTTATTAAGGATAAAGAGTCAGCTGCTTTTTATCTTAGCCACATCAACTATTATCGATTAGGTACTTATTGGTGGTCTTTTATTGAAGATCATCAACAGCATACTTTCAAATCTGGTACTACATTTGAGCAAGTTCTAAATCTCTATGCTTTTGATAGAGAGCTAAGGTTGTTACTGCTAGACGCTATTGAACGAATAGAAGTATCTCTGCGAACTCAATGGGCATATCATTTAGCGAAAAAACATGGCTCACATGCGCACTTAGATCCTACTGCGTTTATTACTAAGTTTAACCATGAAGATTTTGTAAGTAATATTTGTGCAGAGGTTCAACGAACTTCTGATACTAATATAAAAAAACAAAATCATAAATATATAGAGCAAACCCCAGCTATTTGGATTGTTGGTGAAGTAATGAGCTTTGGTTGGCTATCAAGAAGCTACGATGCAATAGCGCGTCGAGCGCTGAAAAATGATATTGCAGACTCATATAAACTTAAAGAAACAATCCTCTCATCGTTTTTGCACCACATAACTACGGTGCGTAATATATGCGCTCACCATAGCCGGTTATACAATCGAGACTTCACCTTTACGATGAAATTACCAACAAATGGCGATCGTGTTTTACTTAATAGCTTCAGCGAAACAACTAAACAGTTATATAACACGCTAGTCATGTGTGCTTATTTTATGGATTTAGTTAGCCCTAACCACCATTGGAAACAGAAGTTAGCCAGCTTAATTGATACTTATAATATAGACGTAACCGAAATGGGTTTTCCTAAAGACTGGAGAGACTTGCCTATCTGGAAAAGTATTAACTAGTAGAGTAATGTTCTTGCCCCACTTAATTGATAAGGTCCTTTAATTAGCTTTTATTTTGCACAGTAATAATTATCTTTGGTAATATCATTTGAAATACGAAAGGATTAGCTGTTTAGTTACTTACTAATGCGGCTTGGCAAGGAGTAGCATGTCGTTACCAGATTACCAATCATTCATGACCCCATTACTGCGGTGTTTAGCTAACGGTAAAACCGTCAAGCTTAAAGACATTGAAGCAAGCGTTTATCAAAACCTCGGTTTATCTGCAGAGCAGCTTAAGCTACGCATACCTAGTGGTAAACAAACCTATGCCTACCATCGCTTGCAATGGGCTAAAACATACTTAGTTAAAGCAGGGTTAATTGAGCAACCTAAAAGAGCCTTTTGTACCATTACGAGCAAAGGTTTATCTGCGCTAGCAACGGGTGAACCAATCAATAACCAGTATTTAAGCCAATATCCAGCGTTTTTAGATTTTAAAACCCGCACTAAAGATACTAGCGACTCACTAGATGAAAGCACCGCCAGCCTAGTAAATAACAACTCACATAAAACACCCGAAGAGCTGATAGAAGCAGCGGTAGATACACTCAACACTAACTTAAGCGACGAAATACTACAGGCCGTGCTGTCAGCCTCCCCAGCCTTCTTTGAAAACCTTGTAGTCGATTTAATGCTAGCCATGGGGTACGGTGGCTCTCGCAAAGATGCAGGCCAAGCCACACAATATACTCAAGACGGTGGTATTGATGGGGTGATCAAAGAAGATAAACTCGGCCTCGAAATGATATACTTGCAAGCCAAACGCTACACCAACAAAACCGTAGGTAGGCCAGACATACAAGCGTTTGCGGGTGCGTTTGATATGCACCGCGCTAAAAAGGGCGTATTCATCACCACCAGCGGCTTTAGTAAAGATGCACTGGAATATGTAGGCTTAATTGAAAAGCGCATAGTGCTTGTAGATGGTAAACAACTTACAGAGCTAATGCTTACTCATAACTTAGGCGTTAGCACTAAACAAGTATTTGAAGTAAAAGCGCTTGATAGCGACTATTTTATAGAAGATTAATAAGTACGCTCGGCGTGCTAGTAGAAATCTCTACACAACCAATTAAGAGAACACACAACAATGGTTCAACAACACCAACAAGAATTAAAAAAGCAGCTTTGGAATATTGCTAACAGCTTACGTGGCAATATGTCGGCTGATGACTTTCGTGATTACATACTTGGACTTATTTTTTATAAGTACCTGTCAGATAAGCTTAACACTTATGCTGATCAGCTACTGAGTGAAGACGGCATTGTGTTTGCTAAAATAGACGAAACAACAGAAGAGGGTCAAGAGTACTTAGAAGCAGTAAAAGAAGAAACGCTTGATAAGTTAGGCTACTTTTTAAAACCAGCAGAGCTGTTTCATGTATTGGCTGAGCGCGGTGCTAACGATAAGTTTATTTTAGACGATGTAACCAACGTACTTAACCATATTGAACAAAGCACGATGGGCGCAGACAGCGCCGATGATTTTAACGGCTTGTTTGACGAGCTAGACCTAACCTCTAACAAGTTAGGTAAAACACCCTATGCGCGTAACAAGTTAATAGCCAAAGTATTAGAGCACCTTGATAACATCGACTTTCACCTAGAAAGCAGCGAAATAGACATACTTGGCGACGCTTACGAATACCTTATTGGTATGTTTGCCAGTGGCGCGGGTAAAAAAGCAGGCGAGTTTTATACGCCGCAAATGGTGTCAAAGTTACTGGCAAAATTAGTCACCTTAAATAATCCGCATATTAAATCGGTTTACGACCCTACTTGTGGCTCGGGCTCATTGTTGTTACGTGTTGCTAAAGAGGCCAACAACCCTGATTTAAAATTTTACGGCCAAGAGCAAAACCCAAGTACCTACAACCTAGCCCGTATGAACATGATTATGCACGACGTGCATTACACTAAGTTCGATATTCAAAACGACGACACTTTAGAAGTTCCTGCACACATTGAGCAGCGCTTTAGTGCCGTGGTCGCTAACCCGCCATTTTCAGCAAGCTGGTCTGCCAACCCGCTACACATGAATAACGAGCGCTTTGCCGACTACGGTAAGCTGGCACCAAAAGGTAAAGCCGACTTTGCTTTTGTACAGCACATGATCCACCAGCTTGACGACAACGGCACTATGGCGGTGGTGTTACCGCATGGTGTGCTGTTTCGTGGTGCTGCCGAAGGGCATATACGCAAACACCTTATTAAAGAAAAAAACTACCTTGATATGGTAATAGGCCTGCCTGCTAACATATTTTTTGGCACGTCCATTCCTACCTGTGTGTTGGTGCTAAACAAACACCGTAAAGCCGACGACAACGTATTATTTATAGATGCCAGCAACCACTTTGAAAAAGGCACTAACAACAACGTAATAAGTGAGGAAGACTTACAGCGTATTTTAGATGCTGTAAGTAAACGCGAGTTTATTGATAAATATGCATTTGCCGCCACGCAAATCGATTTAGCTGAAAACGATTACAACCTTAATATTCCGCGCTACGTAGATACCTTTGCAGATGAAGAGCCTGTTGATTTGAGTGAGGTAGCAAAACAACTGATCGCAAATGATAAAGCGATGTTAGAAACAGATAATTTGATTTCTAACTTTTGTAACGAATTAGGGGTTGATAGCCCGTTCGAGGTGCGTGAATGATACCGGCATTAAGGTTTAGCAAATTTAAATCTGAATACTTACCTAAAACTATTGATGAAGTCGCAAAAGTTACTTCCGGCGGCACACCTAGTAGGGCGAAAGCTGATTATTGGAATGGTCATATTCCTTGGGTCACAACTTCACAAATAAATTTTGAAGATATTACTGCTGCAGATGAGTACATTACAGATTTAGGCTTAAAAAATAGTTCTGCAAAATTATTTCCAAAGGGAACCATACTACTTGCATTATATGGACAGGGGATAACCCGAGGCAGAGTCTCAGTTTTAGAAATAGAAGCTACAACGAACCAAGCATGTGCGGCTATTATTTTGAAGTCAGAAGATGTAAATACAAGATTCACTTTTTACTATTTGCAATCTAAGTATGAAGACATTCGAAATCTAGCAAATGATGGTGGACAAAAAAACCTAAGCGGTGGGTTGGTTAAAAACCTCTCAGTGGTGTTACCTTCAGATGTTATGGAGCAAGCTAAGGTTGCTGACTTCCTCACTTCAGTAGACAAAAAAATCAGCCAGTTAACTGAAAAGCATCGTTTATTAAAAGACTATAAAAAAGGCGTAATGCAACAAATCTTCAGCCGAAAAATCCGCTTTAAAGACGATAATGGAAATGCTTTTGCAGAATGGAAAGAAAAGAGTTTTAACGACGTATTTAATCGTGTAACAGCTAAGAATAGAGAAAATAATGAAAATGTTTTAACAATATCAGCGCAAAAAGGGCTGATTAGCCAGCTTGAATATTTTAATAAATCAGTTTCGGCAAAAGATGTCACCGGTTACTACCTTCTTCATAAGGGAGACTTTGCTTATAACAAAAGCTATTCAAAAGGCTATCCTATGGGAGCAATTAAACCTTTAAAGTATTATGAAAAGGGAGTTGTTTCTACCTTATATATTTGCTTTAGACCTAAAGCTGATTATTGTGAACATTATTTTGAGCAATACTTTGATGCAGGTATGTTAAATCGAGAGATTGCAAAAATAGCTCAGGAAGGTGCAAGAAATCATGGCCTTCTTAATGTAAGTGTTACGGAGTTTTTCGAAGATATTAAGCTGACAGTGCCACATATTGACGAACAGCAAAAAATAGCGCGGTGCTTACAATCACTCGATAAAAAAATAGACGCTGTTAACGATCAAATAGAACAAACTAAGCTATTTAAAAAAGGCTTACTACAGCAAATGTTTGTGTGAGAAATAATGACTAATAAAATTAACGACAACTTAATTACGAATGTTATTGATATTCAAACTTTGCAAGAAAGCGTAGAGGTTGAGTGCAAGCTGGCTGGTGGCCGCGATGGCAGTGGCGCAGTGCCTAACGATATGTGGGAAACCTATAGCGCGTTTGCCAATACCCGTGGTGGCTTAATTTTATTGGGCATTAAAGAAAAAAAAGGCATGTTTACAGTTGAGGGTATAACAAACCCAGCGCCGCTAATTAAGAATATTTGGGATACGGTTAACAATCCCAATAAAGTGAGTATTAATTTGCTCAGCGAAAGCGACGTGCGTATTGAAACACTTGAAGGCAAGTCGGTTATTGCGATTACTGTACCTCGCGCCCCGCGCGAAAGCCGCCCTGTATTTATAAATGCAAACCCGCTTAATGGCACTTATCAGCGCCGTTACGAGGCTGATCAAAAGTGTTTGCCACCGGCAGTAAATAAAATGCTGGCAGAGCAAGAAGAAGTGCGCGATAACCGCATTTTAGAGCACTTTACCCTTGACGACATAGACCCCGAAAGCCTGCGTATTTACAGGCAAATGTTTGTTGATGCCAAGCCACAGCACCCTTTTTTAGAATTGAGCGACCAAGAGTTTTTGCGCTCAATTCGCGGCTGGCAAAAAGACCGCGCAACTGGTAAAGCGGGTTTAACCCTTGCTGGCTTAGTGATGTTTGGTAAGTGGGATGCGATTCAAGATGCGTTGCCTAGCTTTGCACTTGATTATCAAGAAAAAGACGACAGCACTCACCGTTGGATAGACCGAATTTATACTGATGGTTCTTGGTCTGGAAATGCTTTTGATTTTTATCGTAAGGTTTATCGTAAGCTCACGGCAGATTTAAAAGTAGGGTTTAGCTTAACCAATGACGGCCAACGACAAGATACCACTCCTGCGCATGAGGCCATTCGTGAAGCACTTGTTAATACACTGGCACATGCAGAGTTTAATACTGAAAGTAATATTTTAATTGAAAAACACCCTGACTTTATCGGCTTTAGAAATGCAGGCTTAATGCGTGTACCTGTACATGAGGCTAAAGCGGGTGGTAACAGTCAGTGCCGCAACCCTGCTATTCATCAAATGTTTTTAAATATTGGTTTAAGCGAAAAAGCAGGGTCGGGTATTCCTAAAATATACAGTAACTGTAAAGCGCAAAACTGGCTGCCACCGCATATGTATGAAAAGGACGAGCTTAACCAAACCTTTTTAGAGTTGCGCATGGTTAATATTGTATCGCCTGAGTTAGATAAGCGCCTTACAGATACCTTTGGTAGTGGTTATAAGAAGCTGAGCGAGCTTAAACGGACTATTTTGATTACCGCCATTACTGAGTCATGGTTTAATCACGAACGTATTTGCTCGTTGACCTCAGAGCATACAAGAGAAGTGACACTTGCGTTAAGTCAGTTAGTTAATGCAGGGTACTTAGAGTCGGCAGGCCAGCACAGAGGTAAGATATATCACTTAAAAGGGATACAAATCCCTACGCCTGATAATGATGCCGGTAAGAGTATTACGTTTGTAGCCTCTCCGAAGTTAGATCAGCTTTCACTGTTTGAAGGTCCGGAGTTAAATAGCGAAGGTCCGGACCTAGGTAGTGAAGGTCCGGACCTAGCTCTAAATACTCCGGACCAAGACAATATAGAAGTAGAGACGGTTGCAGCCAATGAGTTATGGGGTTCACTATGGGTTATAGGTGAGCAAGTACGAGCTGCCTCAAGTAGAAAGCAGAAGTCTGAAGTAGAACAAGCAATAATAGCCCTATGTAAAGAAGCACAGCCGCACTGTTTAAGGTTGGGTGATATAGCACAGCTGCTAGGAATGAAGCCCGACACGCTAAGACGTAATTACTTAAGTAAAATGGTTAAAGAGCAGGTATTGTTTTTGGCATATCCAACAATACCGAATCACCCAGAACAGGGTTATAAGTTACATAAAGATTAGCAATAAAGCTGTGAATGTATTACATAAGGCTAGCACCAAGGAATTGTAGGTTTAAATGAATTATCAAAGTGAACAACAATTAGAAGATAACTTAATTGCACAGCTTATCGAGCAAGGCTTTACGCGCGTTATTTTAAAAGATAACGCAGCACTTGAGGTCAATCTTAAGCAGCAGCTTGAAAAAGTGAATAGCTGCACGTTAAGCGATACTGAGTTTACGCAAATATTGGGTAAGCTTGGTAAAGGTAATATATTTGCAAAAGCCAAAATACTGCGCGACCAGCTTGATGTAACACTTGATAACGGCGACAGCAGGCACTTAACGCTGTTGTTTGATGAGCCACAGCTAAACAGCTTTCAGGTAGCGCAACAAATTACAGTAAAAGGCACATACACTAACCGATACGATGTAACGCTATTGGTTAATGGCTTGCCGCTGGTACAAATAGAGCTAAAGCGCCGTGGTATTGAACTAAAAGAAGCGTTTAATCAGATTAAGCGTTATCAAAAGCATTCGTTTCATGCCAACCATGGTTTGTTTAACTATGTGCAGCTGTTTGTAATGTCGAATGGGGTTAATAGCCAGTACTTTTCTAACAATAGTGAAATGTCGGCTAAGCAAACCTTTGACTGGACTGATAATGAAAATAATAAAATAAGCCAGTTACATGACTTTGCTGAAGCATTTTTAACGCCTTCGCACTTAACGCATATGCTTACTAAGTATATTGTACTTAATGAAACAGGTAAGTACTTAATGGTGCTTAGGCCGTATCAGTTTTATGCAGTAGAGGCGATTGTAGAGCAAGTTAAAACCTCAACCGACAATGGCTACATTTGGCATACTACAGGATCGGGTAAAACTTTAACCTCGTTTAAAGCGGCGCAAATTATGACCTCGCTGAGTGAGATTGATAAAGTAGTATTTGTAGTAGACCGTAAAGACCTAGACTACCAAACAGCGCTTGAGTTTAATGCGTTTGTAAAAGGCTCTGTAGACAGCACTGACAACACCAGTATGTTATTCCACCAGCTGTTAGATAAGCCAATGAAGGGTAGAAAGGTCAACCAAAGCCGTAATACTAAGCTGGTGGTAACTACACTACAAAAGCTTAATAACGTTGTGACTAAACAGCGCTATTTAAAAGAAATGCAAAGCCTACAAGATAAGCGCATTGTGTTTATATTTGACGAGTGCCACCGCAGTCAATTTGGCGATACGCATAAAAACATTACCGAATTTTTTAATAACGCGCAGTTGTTTGGTTTTACGGGTACGCCTATATTTGCCGACAACGCCGTTGCTAAAAACTCAGTTAAACGCACCACAAAAGATTTGTTTGGTGAATGCTTACACCCATATGTAATTGTGGATGCAATACGCGACTCTAACGTGCTTAAGTTTGCTATTGAGTACGTTGGGCGCTATCAATACAAAGATGGCTCTAACAACAACCTAGATATTGAAGTTGAAGACATCGACACCAAAGAGCTTTTAACCTCGCCTGCGCGCTTAGATAAAATAACCGACTACATTATTGCCCAGCATAACCGCAAAACACATAGCCGTGAATATAACGCCATGTTTTGTGTATCGAGCGTTGCTGAGCTTATTCAATACTATGAGTTGTTTGCGAGCAAAAAAGCACAGGGTAAACACAACCTTAAAATTGCCACCATATTTAGTTATGAGGCCAATGAAGAGGAAGAGTACGAATTAGGCAATGATGATGCGCAAATTAAAGAAGTATCAGCCAAATATTTAAACGAAGGGCAAGCCGTTAAGCTGCATAGCCGCGATAAGCTAGACTCATTTATTAACGACTACAACGCCATGTTTGGTACAAGCTACTCCACTAAAGACAGTAAGTTATTTGAAGACTATTACAAAAATATATCGAAGCGCGTTAAAGCCAAAGAGATTGATATATTGCTGGTGGTGAATATGTTTTTAACAGGCTTTGATGCTCCTAAACTCAATACTTTATATGTCGATAAAAACCTTAAGTACCACGGCTTAGTACAGGCGTTTTCGCGGACTAACCGTTTATTGGGTGAGACTAAATCGCATGGTAACGTAGTATGCTTCAGAAACCTTAAAAAAGCTGCTGACACTGCCTTTACGCTGTTTTCGAACAAGCAGCCTAAAGAATACATAGAAACACCTTCATATAATGAGCTACTTACTGATTTTAACAGCGCCTATGAAGCGCTAATGGCAATTACGCCTACCGTTGACTCAGTTGATGCTTTACCTGACGAAGAGGCTCAGGCGTTGTTTGTGAGGCAGTTTCGTGAGCTTATGCGCTTAAAGAACATGTTAAGCAACTTTGCTGACTTTAATATGGACTCAACCTCCATGGGCGAGCAAGAGTTTCAGGATTATACGAGTAAGTATGCCGACCTTGGCAGGCAGCTACGTGAGAACTCAAGTAAAGAAAAAGTATCGGTTTTAGATGACGTTGATTTTGAACTAGAGCTACTACACAGCGATATAGTAAACGTAACCTATATCTTGCAGTTATTACGCGAGTTGCACGGTGAAGAAAGTGGTGACGAAAAAGCCCGTAAACGCCAAGTCATAGCAAACCTGATAGCGACAGACCCAACCTTACTAAGTAAAAAAGCGCTAATAGATAAGTTTATGGACGAGCACTTACAAGGCATACCCGCCAGCGCTGACGTTGATGAAGAGTTTGAGCTTTATTGGGAAAAAGAAAAACGCCTAGAACTTGAGAAGTTTGCCCAAGAACAAAAGCTAAACCAAGAGCGATTAGAAAAGTTAGTAACCCGCTATGAGCTAAGTGACGAAATGCCACTAAGGGATGACTTCGCTGACGTACTCGAAACCAAACCCAGCTTATTACAACGCAAAAAAGTACTGCCCATTATTACCGATAAATTTAAACGTTTTGTAGATACGTTTATGACAGGGTTTTAAAAGGCTGTAGTGTTATTTTGCTTAAGCCGTCAATGGTTGATGGGTCAATTATCCACACAACAAATCTACTTTAATTTATTACAAACTCAAAAAATGTGGCGATAAAGGGGGGTAATGTTACCCCCTGTATATTACCGTCAACGGTTGGCGTCCTGTTACCAATTAAACTTAAAGCCCTTATTAAGTGAGCGTCTAGCGAACTACACCTATGTTTTAAAATTCCAGGGTAACAAGCTGTCGATATCGGGCTCAGGCTGGCACAGTTCATCAAGGCAAGCACAGATGTAATTAAATGGGATTAGACCATTTATCTTGGCGGTTTCCACAATGCTGTAAAGGGTGGCACTAGCATGGGCACCGTTAGCCGTTTGGCTAAATAACCAATTCTTTCGGCCTATCACAAACGGTTTTACCGCGCGTTCTGCTCTATTATTATCGATGCTAAGTCGG